>CALZMZ010000095.1 GCA_945788685.1 Thermodesulfovibrionia bacterium
TTTGTCTTTTATCCCCCTTTTGATTGCTTCCGGGATATGCAGGGCTGGACGCGTTAAAAATTAAAAAGTGTCTGAGCAGAGCGAGTTTTTTTAATTTAGCGGCCAGACCGGAATAGCTCGGAAATTAAGCAATCATGTGGGGTGTCCTTCTTTGGTTCTTTCTTAGACAAGTAAGAAACGAATCCGTCGTTTGGGAGCGGAACCCCATTTTTATTAGATTAATAAATTATTATTTTTTACTTAGAATGAATATGTCATGAAACACCTTTACACGACATGTAATTATTTTTGGTGATAGATTTTATAATCCTGATTATGGTGTACAATGAAATCAGGAGGTGATTGAGATGAGAATAATAGTATACGTCCTGTTTTTCTTACTGATAATATTTGCCGGTTGTGTAAAGGTTGATGAGGCAGCTTTTTCCAATGTAAGGCATGAAAACGGTAAAACCTACATTATTGACAGGACTGGAGATAAATGGGACATTACGCAAGCGGTGACTCTTGGTTTCAAACCGGAAAACTTTCAGTATGGAATAGGGAAAAACACCTTCACTACTCTGGATGATTCACTTTTGACAGAGAGCAGTCCTGATCTGCCGAATAACATGCGTGTCATAGGAATAGAGGATGGGGAAGATGCCAAAGCCTATTCAGTGGGCAAATTAAGCCGGCATGAGATTTCGAACAGTAAACTCGGGGAAAAGCCTGTTGCAGTAGGATACTGACCCCTTGCAGATCTGGCGGCTGTGTACAGCCGCACAATTAATGGCAGGACTCTGACGATAGTTCCTTCCGGGTGGACGTATAAAGACACCTTTGTACTCTATGACAGGGAGACCGAAACGCTCTGGTATCCATACAGGAAAGGCCTGAAAGGAATTCAGGGAACATACTTTGAACGCTGGCTGCCTAAAATTCCCTCGAGTGACACAACATGGGAGAAATGGTTTAAAAAGAACCCCGGTTCCAGGATTTTAAAATAACTGTGTTCTCTATATCTCTTTTTCATTGTCCTTCTTTAGGATCACGACCCGTCTTGCAAAGGGGATTTCTATACCTTCGCGGTCAAAGGCTTTCTTGATCATTGTCCGCAACTCAAACGCAACCTGAAAATGACAACCGGGCCGCACCTTAGTGACGGTTCTGATTAACAACTCTGATTCTCCAAATTCCTTGAGCCCCTTGACATTCATCTGATCAAGCACGTCTGTGTTATTTTCTTTAAGCTGCTGTCCGGTTTCACCCAGTACGTGGAATACATGGTCAAGATCAGAATCATAGGCCACACCGACTTCAACAACAGCAAACGTATATTCCTTTGAGTAATTTGTTAATGCATTAATTTGACCATTCCTGAGAATATGCAGCTGTCCGTCAGGGTCCCTGATTCTTGATGTACGGATGTGAATGGCTTCAACTATCCCCCTTGCTGTCCCTGTTTCAATGTAATCGCCTACCAGAAAAAGGCTTTCAAAAAGAATAAAAAATCCTGCGACAATATCATTAATAAGCGATTGGGCTCCCAGACCGACAACAATGCCCAGGATGCCGGCACCCGCCAGGAGCGGCAGGGGATTAATGTTCAGTACCCGAAGAATAAATACAAAAGCTATGAAATATATTCCATATTGCAGAATTGATTTGGTTATCGGGATTAATGTCTGACTCTGCTGACGCTGACTTTCCGAGATATCATCGGCTTTGAACATGAACTTGTCAACAAGGAGATTAACGATCTCAACGACCATACGGGCGATAAAGAAAATACCGATAATCTGGACTAATGCCGGCCCATACGAGGCAAATTGAGATATAAAACTGAGCTGAAGCATCACCAGCGAAGCGGCCCAGACATAGATAATATATTCCAGGCATCGCCGAAACAGGGGCATAAGGCCGCTCAGCCGATTGTACCAGTCTTCATAACTTTCCCGGTACCAGTATTTCCTGCTCAGGGCCTCAAAGCTGTCAACGACAGCAGTTGCTGCTTCAACAATCAGCATACCGATAGAAATGATCAGATAAATCTTAAATAAAATAAACAGATAGCCAATAATCGCCGGAGGAAGATATAAGGTATGTCCGGCATAAAGGAGGACTAACAGCCACAAGCTGTATTTTGTCAGTCTGCAAAGCCGGGAAAAAAACTTTTCAATACTCTCATCATTTGATTTGAGACGTTCAAATGCCTTGCTCCTCTCCTGAAGTTTCATCAATAACCGCAGCATTGTCCTTATCACATAGTGAGCTATGATGACAAAGCCGATTACCTTTGCAACACGCAATAATAATTGCTGCCAAAAACCCGGAGGGATTTTGTCGAGCATTGATACCGTATGCTGATACACATCAATCCTCCTGTACAGCAGCCACCCATTATATCCAAGGATTGCAATGCAGGAGAGAATGCACAATATAACCAGCAGCCATGTAATCCTTTTCCTTATGACTTCAGATCTGTCAAGATATTTCTGCAGAAAAGAAATGGAGGTGAGACGACCATACAAAAGACGAACGATGACGCCCGCAAGAACAAATATAAGAACAGCCAGAATGATCTCACCTATAATAAGGATGATACCCTGTGTATAACCTTCAACGTTCAGGAGAATATTCATTTCTGATACTTGAGTTGATACATCTTTAATGTCAGATAGTCGTTAAAACTAAGATATTAGGATAATGAAACCATGTAAAAAAAGATAGAGAATCAAACAGGGGTCAGCCCCTTGTTCTTCGTTCAGACCAGTTCAACCAGATCTCTTACTAGTTTTTCTGAAGCATCCCAGCCCAGGCAGGGATCAGTAATGGATTTGCCATAAACATTGTCGGATATTTTTTGCGAACCTTCTTCAATATAACTTTCTATCATCAGACCCTTTACCATTTTCCTTAGAGTCCTGGAATGATTACGGCTTCTCATTATCTCTTTACATATCCTTGGCTGGCGCTGAGGCTTTTTATTTGAATTGGCATGGTTGGCATCTACAATAATTACCGGATTCTGAAGTCCTCTTTGCTTGTATACATCAGAAACTCCTATAAGGTCCTCGTAGTGATAATTGGGTATATTGGTCCCATACGGGTTAACAGCACCACGGAGTATACTATGGGTCAGTGGATTACCAGTGGTTGCTACTTCCCATGCGTTATAAACAAATGTGTGGGGAAGCTGTGCAGCCTGCACAGAGTTGAGCATGACTTCTATGTCACCGCTTGTCGGGTTTTTCATGCCTGCAGGCACGTCAAGCCCGCTTATGGTAAGGCGGTGAAGCTGGTTTTCTACTGACCTGGCGCCTACTGCAACATAACTGAGAATATCTTCAAGGTACGGATAATTCTGAGGATAGAGCATCTCGTCAGCAGATGTTAATCCGGACTCCTTCATTTCAGGTGCTTCCGAAGGCTTTGGCTGGTGTGCCATCCCCTTGTATCCTTCACCGGTTGTACGGGGTTTGTTAGTGTATATTCTGGGAATGAGTATTAATTTATCTTTTACCTCATCCTGAAGACGCGAGAGTCTTGAGACATATTCACATAACGCATCTTCGTTATCTGCTGAACAGGGACCGATAATCAGGATAAATTTATCGCTTCCTCCCTGAAAGACAGAAATGATCTCCCTGTCCCTGTTTCTTTTGAGGTCCTTCAATTCCTGTGTAAGAGGTATTGACTCAAGAATCTCGCTAACGAGCGGCATTTTTCTGATATATTCGAAACTCATTATTTTCTCCGCTGGTATTTTACTATAAATATTTAAAGAATATCATAATCCTGATCAATGTAAATGATTTTTATGTTCATGCTCCATTATATGCCCTTCTGCTTCTTTTTCCAGAGGGAAATTCATTTTAGCCGGAGCATTAATCAGCATGTTAATATGACCGGTTGCAGGATAGTCCTTTTGCCAGCCTGACATACCCATAAGCAGGGAATAAGCGTCATACCCCAGAAGTCTGAGCGGAACAACACTGTAGTTTTCATGAACATTCATATGTCCCACAAGAATGAGTTTTTTATCTTTCGGCAGGTTCTTCAGGTTTTCAGCTTTGAAAAGATCATAGTATGGTATATGAATAGATCCCGGGATACGACCGAATCTGGGCTGTCCCCAGGGACCGTCATCAGGTGCAAACCTTATATCAACGACAAGAAAATTGTTTTTCCCCTGCTGCATCCATTTATACAGCTTCATGGCTGAAACATGGTAATTGTCATTTTCTGCGCATTTGCTCATTATCGAATCAATCTCTTCAGCAAGGTTCTCTGTATCCGCAAATACAGGAAGTGATACAAATAATGAGATCAACATCCCAATGGACATTAATTTTCTTTTCATACGTTTCATGCGTTGCTCCTTTAATAAAAGATTTTTAAAATTTCAGGACATACTCAAGACATCATGAGTATTATATATCATTCAGTTATGATGGTAATATTTATGACAGTCATTTGGAGTCCGGCTATTTATAAAACCAGATTAATTTTTGTCATTCATGACATGCAAAAAGAAGTGTCATTCCCGCAAGCGAAGCGCGACGGGAATCTCATACGTTGCAGATTCTGGACAGGCCAGAATGACAGAGGTTTACGCAGAATAACGATTGGGACTAGTGCATGATGATTGACAACACACGAAATTCCAAAAAAACGAAAAATACCTGATATAAATCAGGCAAATTGTTCTTTTTACTTACCTATAAGCACCGAGCATCTGGCATGATTAAGGACATATCTGGAAACACTTCCCATTTTTTTCAGAAACCCGCGTCTTCCGCTGCTCCCCAGCGCTATTATATCTGCGCCCATTTCATCTGCAAGATGTAGAATCTCTTCTGCCGGATCACCGAATTTTGTTATCCTTTCGGATTTGGCAAACCTGTTTTTTAAAAGCTCATATGTCCTGCGCGTAATATCATCAGAGATTTTTGAATCTTCCTCACGTGTGTGAGCAACAATATTTCTTATCATACTGTCAACTTCCATTGAATACTGGTCAGGTATGTCATAGAGTGTTGAAAATGATGCATTCAGTATGAACAGCTCTGTATCATCAGGAAACGGAATAGATGATACTATCCCTGCAGTAGCGTCTGAATGCTCTGAACCATCAGTAGCAAACAGGATTTTTAATGTACCTGTTGACTCTTTCTTTGATGATCTTACTATCAGGACAGGTGTGTGCGCTTTTGCTGCCACTGTTTTTGTAACACTCCCGACTATATGAGTTACAATACCCCTGAGACCTTTTGCTCCCATTACAATGAGATCCGGGTCAGTTTCTTCTGCTGTATTAATAATTGCCTTGTCAGGAAAATCCTCTTTGTATGAAGTAGAAATATTGGCCCCCGTAGATTTTAAAATATCAGATGTTGATTCAAGAATCTTCGGCACTACCTCTTCTCTTATTTTTTTGAAATCATCTGCCAGTGATTCCCATTCACGTATGACCGGGAGCCAGCTTATTGCGTGTAAAACATGTATATCATCATTATTGGAGAAACTTAATTTACTGATAAACCGGGCAGCTTCCTGAGATTGTTCGGATCCGTCTGTAGCGAATAATAATTTCATCTTATCACCTCTAAAAAAATTTATGAGATATTGTCATAATCTTTCTTTCTAACTAAATTTTATCATGAAAATACTGATTGGGAAGAAATTATCAGGCTTGTAATATATAATTAATATTATCTGTCCATACTCGGCTATGTTACAATAAGTCTGTTTATTTCAGTGTTGATGATGTGCAGCAGGGTAAATTTCGGGATGAGAAGTAAAAAAGGTTTGTTTTTTAGCGTATTGTCTATTATAATCGGCAAAGGAGGTTCATTATGAAATTCTTTATTTTTATAGTGCTCGTTGTAGCTGTGATAATTGGGGTAATTACTTTTCAGAATCCTGATCTGGATATATCCTTTACTTTTTCGCAATGGATAATTGCAGGGCCAATTGCTTTGATTATTGCCATACCTTTTGGAGCTGGTGTACTCATTGGTATAACCCTTCTTGTTCCGGGCTGGATGAGAAAGGCAAAGCTGGCGAGGACGAACAAAAAACGAGTAGGTGAGCTTGAAGAAGAACTTGCCAAGGCCCAGGACCAGGTTGAGCAGTTGAGTCTGACCGAGGAAGAACTCCCTGAAGAAATCGATGCAGAGGAAGACGAAAGAAAAGGTCCGGGGGATGTTTTTTAATTAACTGCAATCTTCTGCAAAGAATATCTTTTTTCCCTTTTCCCATTTAAAACACTTCATGTCGTGGACCTTTCTGTCCATAACAGAAATTACGACATGCAGTGCATCAGGAAACTCGGGTTCACCGAATACTGTCTGGGCCGCAACATCCTCTTCAGAAAAATAGGCTTCATGCTCTGCATGTGAATGATACAGGGCAAGAACTGTTTCCCCATTCCTGAGTGAGGATGAAATGATCCTGTCAAACTCGGTCCTGTCAATGAAATAGGCGGTCCTGGCATCCCTTGGAAATCTCTCGGGATCTTCGTCGTGCATCCTGTTCTGTATGTTTTCACATTGATGCACAGTCTGTTTATCGTCAATACCCGTAATAATACCACAGCACTCGTCAGGGTATTCTTTCAGGGAATGCTTGTAAATTTCATCAATGACGTCTTTGTTGAGTTTCATAATGAATAAGGATTCGAGGATTCGAGGGTCCGAGGGTTCAAGTAAGACAGAAAAGAAATACTTGAATCTTCGTACACTCGACCCCTTGACCCCTTGACTCCCTGACTCCTAATTTTATATTTCATGACTCAGATACCGATCACCGCCGTCCGGGAATATTGCCACGATGACACCCTCATCCATGGTTTTTGCCACTTTGATTGCTCCCACCATTGCAGCGCCTGAGGAATGACCTATGGGAAGTCCTCCGCATACAGTAATCCTTTTTACCATATCATATGCATCATCAGTATTGACATAAAGCGTATTGTCAGGAACAGACCGGTCATAAATTCCAGGAACAATGGAGCTTTCCATATGCTTTAATCCCTCGATACCATGCATTGCATCATCCGGTTCAACAGCATGGATGTTAATGTCTGAGTTATACTCATTCAATGCCTTCCCTGTTCCGGTTATTGTTCCTGTTGTTCCAAGGCTTGAGATGAAATGGGTTATGTTTCCTTTTGTCTGCTCAATGATTTCAGGGCCTGTAGTCAGATAATGGGCCTTCCAGTTTGATGGGTTGTTGTACTGGTCGGGCATATAATACAGGTCCGGATTTTTATCATAAATGTCTCTTGCCAGTCTTATCGCGCCGTCAGATCCCTCAAATGGGCTTGAGTATACAATCTCGGCGCCAAATCCTGATATGATTTTTTTTCTTTCAATACTTGCATTATGAGGAATTATGATCTTTGTCTTATATCCCCTGACAGCGGCGATCATAGCATATGCAATACCTGTATTTCCTGAGGTGGAGTCTATAATAATTTTATCCCCTGTCAGTTCTCCTGACGCTTCTGCATCACTGATCATTTGATAAGCCGCACGGTCCTTGACAGACCCTCCGGGATTAAAACATTCCAGCTTTGCGTAGATTTTGATTTTATCGCTGACTTCAGGAACGAAACTGTTAACACACAAGAGCGGGGTCCTGCCGATAGTATCCAGTATTGTTATGTCTACATGCTCTATTATTTTCATATACATTAAATTCCTTCGTACCTGGTATCTTCTGAATGAAAGAGTTTTGTGCTGAGATAACGCTCACCTGTATCAGGAAACAGGGTGACGATCTTTTTTCCCTTTCCCAAATCCCTGGCAACTTTAACTGCAGCAAACAGATTTGCCCCGCATGAAATCCCGCAAAGAATGCCTTCCTCTCTTATTATGTTCCTTGTTGTCTCAAAGGCGTCTTCATCTGATACCTGTATGATTTCATCAATAAATTCCATGTTAAGTACATCAGGAACAAAACCGGCGCCGATCCCCTGAATCTCATGAAGCCCTGACTTGCCTTCAGATAGTACAGGACTCTTCGAAGGTTCAACGGCCACAATTTTCACGCTGTTTCCAAACTCTTTTCTCAGTACCTCTCCCACACCGGTGATGGTCCCGCCTGTTCCTACACCTGCAACAAAAGCATCTATTTCACCGGCCTGCCTCAGGATTTCCAATGCTGTAGATTTTCTATGTGCCTCAGGATTGGCAGGGTTTTTAAACTGCTGGGGCTGGTAATAGCCCTTCTTTTCAGATAGCTCAGCTGCCCTGTTAACAGCACCCATCATGTCTTCAGCCCCTTCCGTCAATATGAGCTCTGCTCCAAATGCTTTTAGCATATTCCTTCGTTCGCTACTCATGGTTTCAGGCATGGTAAGGGCAAGTTTGTAACCCTTGGCTGCGCAGACAAAGGCCATACCGATGCCTGTATTGCCGGATGTTGGTTCAATCAGCGTGTCGCCCGGTTTAATCTTTTTCTGTTTTTCCGCGGCCTCCACCATGGAAAGACAGATCCTGTCTTTCACCGATTTGCAGGGATTAAAGAACTCAATTTTTGCAAATATGTCCGCACACCCTTCATCAACGAGCTTGTTGATTTTAACCATGGGGGTATTGCCTGTCAGTTCAAGGACTGATTCAAGGGGCTCTGAATAAAAGAATGGTTTCGTCATCAATCAATAAGAATTCAGAATTTAAGGTTATTATTTTACAATATTTTAAAATCAGCTGTAAGCCTTAAGCGATAAGCCATAAGCTTAAAGCTAAATGCTATCAGCAGTGTTATGGCAATGAGTTCTATTGCCTCGCCCTGATAATCAGATAACCTGAAAGCAGGATCATCGCGCCTCCAAGGAGCGCAGTAATGCCAGGGACTTCACGAAAAAAAATAAATGCCAGGATTGTTGCTCCAACAGGTTCACAATATCCAAGAATTGCTGCTTCATTTGCCTTAACACTCCTGAAGCCCTGAACATAAAGTATGGGTGCTATGGTTGAGTGGACAACACCCATTATGATCAGATAAGGCAGGACCTGCATCGTGACGTTCAGGTGAATAATAAAAGGCATCAGTATGAGCGCCACGATACCATTTTGTATAAAGGTGATAAACAGGGATGAGTAGCAGGAAGCAACCCTTCTTATTAATATAATGAGAAAGGCATATGCCAGACCGGACAATGCTCCGGCAATAATTCCCATTTTTTCATTACGGCTTAATGGTAAGGCTGTTTCTAATGCAGCTCCCTGAAGAATGAACCATAGTCCTGTTGAGGAAAGGGCTATGGCTGCCCAGGTTGATATACGAATATTTTCCTTTAAGAAAAAAGGAGCCATTAAAGCAACAAAAACAGGGGCTGTGTAGTGGGTAAGGACGGCGTTGGATATGGTTGTATTTCTAAAAGCGTAATAAAAGAATAGAGAGTTGGCAATAAAAGATATCGGGACAAGAATAAGAAAGAAAATGTCCCTTTTACTGCTTTTCTTTTTTATCTCGCTTTTTAAAATGCCGCTCGATGAGATGATAATGAACTGCAGAATCCCCGCGATAAGGCAGCTGTGAAACACAATCCCGACATTGGAAAGATCAACTTTTCTGACAAAGATCCCGAGAGAACTCCAGATAAGTATTGCTGCAATAATTTTTAAATGGCCCATGTTAAAAACAGGGTAAAGGGGGAAAGGATTAAAGGGGTAGGGTGAAAAAAAAACGGATCACAGCATGTGCTCACTTGAACCCTTGACTCCTTGACTCCTCGAACCCTTCTTTATTTCTGATATTTTTCTTTAAGCGCCTTTTCAACCGCTTCCGGAACAAATCCCTTTACAGAGCCTCCGAAGGAGGCAACTTCTTTTACTATCGAAGAAGATATGAAGGTATGTTCTTCGCTTGGCATCATGAATACGGTTTCTACAGTTGAATCAAGCCGTCTGTTTGTCAGGGCCATCTGGAGTTCATATTCATAATCCGAGATGGCACGAAGACCACGAATTATGGCCGCGCTTCCTTTATCTCTGGCATAATGGACAAGCAGGTTGTCAAAAGGCTCCACACTGGCCCCATTAAATGCCTTTATTGAGTCCTGGATCAGTTTTATTCTTTCTTCAGTTGAAAACAGAGGGCTTTTTTTACTGCTGGGTGCAACAGCAATGACCACTTCATCAAAAATGGTCAACGTTCTCTGTATGAGGTCTAAATGACCGTTTGTAAGAGGGTCAAAGGTGCCGGGATAAATCGCAATCTTGCTCATCTGTTACTCCTGATTATCTGGCTTTTTAAAAAATGTAAAAACAGTGTCACCATAATTATACTCTTTTATCTTTTTTAGTTTTTTAAAACTGTCAGGTAACTGGGTTTTTTTAAAATGCTCGGCTATAACTATTCCGTCACTATCAAGTATCGCAGCATCACTTACTGCTGACAGGGCATGTACTAATTCATCCGTATGATATGGCGGATCAAGAAATATGATATCAAATTTCTGCTTTTCCAGTTCTGCAGACTCAATAAATGGTTGGACTTTCTTTGTGACTGCCCTGCATTTATCTTCTAAACGATGCTTCTTTATTAATCCATTTATTTTTTTAACATTTCCCCTGCTCCCTTCAACAAAGACAACTTCTGATGCTCCCTCCTGCAGGGCATCAATACCGACTGCTCCGGTACCTGCATAGAGATCAAGGAAACGGGCGCCATTGATTCTGCCCCTTAAGATATCAAAAAGCGCTTCTCTTGCCTTGGAAGTTGTAGGTCTTAATGCCGGCTTCTTATGTTTTGCTTTTATCATGTTTAAATCTGATTGTCACAGGTTCTGTT
Organism: Thermodesulfovibrionia bacterium; assembly: GCA_945788685.1. GTDB lineage: Bacteria > Nitrospirota > Thermodesulfovibrionia > UBA6902 > UBA6902 > CALZJD01. The sequence continues at coordinate 10,789 of CALZMZ010000095.1, forward strand.
TTGCTTTTTCATCAGCATAAATATATTTCAAATAATCAATATTCTCCCAGTTTCTGCCAAGCAGTTCACATCCGAATCTGTCTGCCTCCAGAGGATCTGATGCAGCGTAAACAAGGTTTACAGCAGGATCACAGGGTGTGCCGGACAAGTGGTGCCCCTTCATCCCGATAGTGGCGTCTACAACAGCACAGTCCGGTTTAATTATAGTGATAATGTCGGCGATGCAGCCATCTGTATTATGTCTGTGAATCTCTGACTTTTTATATGTCCAGTACCCTGCGTATTTTTTTGCTGAAAGAATACCAACCATATTTTTCAGGCTTATGGTTACGCCGCACATGGAGTGTTCTTTCAGTACCGGAACTGAAATGATGAATTTGTCCAGAACTATCTCCGGTATGGTGATTTCACTCCAGACATGATGGTCCCTGACAGGTAATGTAACGGAATCTTCTCTGTCCAGATCAACAAGTCTGACACCAAGCCCTGAAAATCCGAGCTGATTGAAATTGTCCAGCGTGTCACCAGTGCCTGAGCCTTCAGCTACAGTAATATCATGAATATCAAGGTCCTTTAACGCCCATAATGACAGGTCTGGAAGGACGTTTCTCTTTTAATAGCTGCTCTGTTACATAAGCGGCTGCATGTATAATATTGGTTGCTTTTTTTTTGTAAATCATATCAGTTAAGTTTTCAGGTGTATCATTATCCCCCCTTTAATAAGGGGGAAGACCTGCATTGATACTATATAATTATAAAGAACATAAAACGTTAGTGCTATACTTTACTGAGACAGTCTGACATGAAAAAAAGAGGTATCATTATTTCTTCAGCAATAATAATTTTTATGTCGCTGTTAATTGGATACTATTATAATTTACAGAGTCCAGAAAATTATATGTCAGTGAAGGAAAGATCAATGCCCACAGACATAATCGTATCAAACCTGGAAAGATCAGTCCAAAGGCTTGCAGGTGAAATAGGATCAAGAGGATACCTTCAAAAGCAGGCCCTTGATGCTTCCATTGAATATATTACAACAGAATTTAAAAGCTATGGATATGATCCCTTTTTTCAAACCTACACAGTTAATGGCAGGGAATATAAGAACATATGGATTGAAAAGAAGGGCACAGGCTTGCCTGACAAGGTCCTTGTGGTAGGGGCACATTATGATACGGTATCAGGCACACCGGGTGCGGATGATAATGCCAGCGGTGTGGCAGGACTTCTGGAACTTGCAAGGATTCTTGCGGATGAGCCTATGAAAAAGACTGTTCAATTTGCAGCTTTCACACTTGAAGAGCCGCCCTTTTTCAGGAGCAGATCAATGGGCAGTTATGTGTATGCAAAGGGACTTAAGGATGCGGGAACTGATGTAGAGGGCATGATATGCCTTGAGTCAATCGGGTATTTCATTGATGAACCCGGAAGCCAGCAATTCCCTTTACCTTTTTTTCGTTTATTCTATCCAGATACCGGAAACTTCATCACTTTTGTTGGAGATATTCGTTCTAAGGGATTTCTTGAAAGAGCGAAAGAGTCTTTTGTTAAAGGTTCAGATCTTCCGCTGGAATCTCTTTCAGCATTTTCAATTGTCCCGGGAGTTGATCTTTCTGATCACAGGTCATTCTGGAAGTTCGGTTTTAAGGCATTGATGGTTACAGACACTGCATTCTACAGAAATCCCAATTATCATGGACCGGGGGATACAGCTGATACCCTTGATTACTCCAGAATGGCAGAGGTGGTGATGGGGTTAAGGATGACGATATTGGAATTAGCAAATCAGGTTTGACATGATCGTGCGATGACACCTCATTAGTATGTCATTCCCGCGGTCCTTTAAGCCGGAATCCAGTTTTTATTATTATGGATCCCCGATCAAGTGGGGGATGACAATTGAAAGAGAGGTGACAACCATGGTTTAATTTATATCAGTCTGTCCCTTGACATCAATTCACAATCGCAATTACTGTTCTCAATTATTGTTTCCTCACACCATTTATGATCATAGGGCAGTCCCCATTTTTTCAAAGAGCTGATGGTATCAAGTCCGGCCTTCTCAAGACGGTGCTGCATTTGAAGGAAGAGCCGGGCGCTGCCTTCTGCATCATTAACTGCCCTGTGATGATGTTCATTAATGATGTCATACTCTCTCAGCATATATTCAAGACGATGGGTCGGAAAGCGGGGATGGAGCTTGCGTGCCAGTTTCAGCGTGCACAGGGCAACATTTGAAAGGTCGGTATTGAGCCTCTGAAATTCATATCGGATAAATCTCATATCAAAGGGTGCATTA
>CALZMZ010000096.1 GCA_945788685.1 Thermodesulfovibrionia bacterium
GCAAACCTGTCTTTTGACGGAAAGAACGATTCAAGATCAAAGACCCCTATTTTATTCACAGGCGGGGATTGAATCGCCTGTATTAAATGTGCGAGTTCCATGTCCTGCCCCTGTTTCCAGTTTATATCAAGGATAGTGGAGAGCAGGATATGTTCACGGCTCTGGATGGGATCAGCATCAATCCCCAGTAAATTAAGCAGTCCCGTTACCGTAGAATTAACCCGTTCCCTTAACAGATCACTGTCCTCAATAATAGCCTTATCCGGCGGCTGGAATGACTGGAGTATGGATACGGGTATTCCGGCACTGCTGCCAGGGGTATAAATCATAAAATCTGCCGCATCACGAAGGCGTTGAATACGTGCTTTGTCCTGTCCCCATTGAGAAAGACCCTTTTCCCAGAGTGAGGCCTGTTTCCCGGCATATGCATCCGGCGTCAGATTTTTTTTACGGGCATCTGATTCATTGATCCACGGCCGGAATGCATCTGCATTCAGTTCAGGAAAAGTCAGAAGAAGATTGGAGAGGTCACCTTTGGGATCGACAATGATTGAAGGAATGCCATCGATTGCCGCTTCTTCAAGAAGGCCGACACAGAGCCCGGTCTTCCCGCTTCCGGTCATCCCCACACATACAGCATGCGTAACAAGGTCCTTTGAGTCATAAAGAAGAAGATCCAGAAGTTTTTTTTCTTTGAGGTCAAATTCCTTTCCGAGATAAAACACCCCTAATTTTTCAAAGTCATTCATAGTCTCTCCTTCCCTGTTAGCACAACTTATTGGCGTGTCTGAATACCATGATTGCTTCCCATTATATCATGTCTGGTTACTGGCAAAAAACATAAATATTCTTAGGAGTTACTCACAAGAAACAGCATTTCTTATGATTGTACAAGATCAATATGACATAAATCATAGAATTATATTTTAAAATTGATAACATTAATATAAGAAGATTAATGCATGATGGATCGAAAGGAGATTTTACTTGCATTGATTCAGTTTAAATAATTAGATATTGAAGCTTGAAAAGCCAGTAAAAATGAGATATATAACAGGTATATTGAAAACATTTAAAGCAAAAAGGAGGATGTCATGGAGCTTTTAGATGAATTGAAAAACAATCTTGGTATCAATGATGAACAGGCCAAGGGTGGGACCGGTCTGATACTCAAACTGGCACAGGAAAGGCTGGGAGGCGACTTTACCCAGGTAAAAGATGCCATACCAGACACAGATGATATGATGAAAGCCGCTCCAGAAAGTGGTGCAGCAAGCGGGCTTCTGAAAAGTGCAACCCATGTTCTTGGAGGCAGCGCTGAAAAATTCGGAGACATTGCAGCCCTGTCCAGCGGGTTCTCAAAATTAGGATTGAATAAAGAAATGGTTGGCAAGTTCATTCCAATCGTGATGAATTTTGCACAGTCCAAAGGAGGCGACACAGTAAAAAACCTGATGGGAAAGGTCCTACAGTAAGGGCCGTCTTATGCATAGGTAGTCAGCCTTCATAAAGGGGGCTTATAATAAAAGGAGGGATATATGTCAAAACTCGAAAAAATCGAAGGTGTAGGTGAAACATATGCCAGGAAACTGCATGAAGCAGGCATAACAACAACAGATTCATTACTTGAAAAAGGCTCTTCAGCAAAGGGCCGGAAAGAAATTTCAGAGAAATCCGGCATTGGCGAGAAAACTATCCTTAAATTTGTAAACCAGGTTGATCTCGCCCGTATCAAAGGTATCAGTGAAGAATATGGAGAATTGCTTGAGGTATCGGGAGTTGACAGTGTTCCGGAACTGGCTCAAAGAAAACCTGAGAATCTCATGGACAGTCTCACACGGGTCAATGATTCTAAAAGACTGGTTCGCAAACTGCCTTCGTTATCACAGATAGGTAAATGGGTAGAAGAGGCCAAGACACTGCCGAAGATTGTCACCCATTAAAACAAAGGGCTTTAATGACAATTTTCGGGCAGTTTTAAATAGGTGATAAGAAGAGCTGACCGGTTTCATCTCTATATTCTGAAGAATTAACAATCAGCTCTTCTTATCATCATTTATATTTGATTAATTCATATATACAGATACGTTTTCATTCCAGTCAAATACTCCTCAGAACAATAATGACACACTGAATCACATTTGCAATTAATTATCTAAATTTGAGACACTCTAGCGCATGAAAAATTTAATCGATCCCAAAGAATTCGGTATTACAGGCAAGACCGTTATTGAGCAGGTAGGAAAGAACCATTATGCAATAGTGATCTCAAGGAAAAGCAGAATTATAATGACTGACGGCAGGAAGCTGCTGGATAAATTTAAATTAATTAAGAAAGCATTACCGGGCGTAAGGCTCAGTCTTAAGACAACCACACCTGTCTGCGGTAAAACAATATTTTTTCTCAAAGACCATAAGATTGATATTATCTGATGCAGGGGCGAACAGCTGTTCGCTCCTGCAAATTTGAGATATTGATTTTTATTATATCTTTGGGATTAATACCCCGTGGCTTGCCACGTTCGTCATACCCGCGAAAGCGGGTATCCAGAAATGTACAGTACTAAGTGGTTTCTGGATTCCCGATTAACAGAACTCGGGAATGACCGCTTTGATACTCCGTAGCGTGCTGCGGGGCTGTTCATTTCCCCGTCCCAACCTGAAACTCCGATGAACGAAGGTTTTTTGAAAGGATATATTGAAGATGCCTGTCCAGCACAGCTGAAAGAGCGCTCAGGGTTTCCTGATGCGGTTTCAGCCGGTTTGATTTGTTGACCGGCCATTCTATACTGTGCTTATAGAATTGTATGATCTGATTATTGAGACGTACAAACGGTTTGCTTTCTCCCGCTGAAGGTCTTGAGCATTTCTGACAGAGCGTTGTCCCCGCATCAGGGAAGAAATCAACGCTCCTGCTACCGCACCTGCCGCACCCGCTCATTCTCGGGGCATAACCAATAATAGCGAGCAGCCTGATTCGTGAGATAAGGTGAAGTGATTCTTTGGACGGCTGCTCTGATGAAGAGATGAATTGCAGAATATTCAAAAAGAAAGAGAACAGCTTTTTATTTGGACTTTCTGATGGGGTTAAAGAAATCAATATCTCTGACAGCTTTGATACGCTTACAAAATCATTATAACTTTCCCTGATCTTCTGAAAGGAATGAATAATGTCTGACTGGGTGAGTTTTGGCAGGGACTGCTCTTTTCCCCACAGGGATATTTTTGAATGTGTTAAAGGTTCAAGGCTGCTGCCGAACCTGCTCTTTGTCTTTCGCGGGCTTTTTGCAAAGGCGCTGATGATTCCCCTGTCAGGGGTGAGATATGTAACAATGAGATCAGCTTCACCATATTTTTGAGTTTTAAGAACTATGCCTTCTGTTCTGGTAAGCATGATGTCCGGATTCGGTTCATAAAAAAATGCTGAGATAAAATAAAGGGTCCAGCATGATGACCTGGACCCTTGAAAGAGTTAAATGTAAATCAGTGGAATCTTTGAATTATCTGTGAGATCATCCTCACTACATTATATTTCCAAAATCCTCGGGTTTCAGTTTTTTGAGCCAGTCCTCAAGCTCATCATTATTCTTATGCTCTATGACAGTATCGTTTACGAAGATCGGGGCATTAATCCGGATGGCAACTGCTATGGCGTCGCTCGGCCTTGAATCTATATGGATTTCTTCACCGTCTCCCTTGTCAATATAAATCCCTGCGTAATAGGTGTTGTCAACGATTTCAGTGATCATGATTTTTGTTACCTGCATGTTCACTCCGGTAATGACGTTTTTGACCAGGTCATGAGTGAGGGGTCGCGGAGTTACTATCTTGCCAAGGGCAAGGGCGATTGAATCAGCCTCTGGTTTCCCGATCCAGATCGGCAGGGTATTATTGCCGTTTACCTCTTTAAGAAGTAAGATGTACATATTACTTCTGGGATCAAAAAGCAATCCCTCTATTTTCATCTGTTTGACCAATTAAATGCTCCTTCGCAATTGTAATACGATTTTTTATAATACCTTAACTAAAAAAGTTTTTCTATCATACATTATTCACACGGCCAGGGTGGCAGATTTTTTAAAGCTTACCTCACTGACTCAAATATTTGTCAATAATTCAGGCTATGAATGTATGGTCAGATAACTTTATTTAGTAAACAGTATAAAACGGGACAGATGTATTCATATGATCAGATCTTATTCAACGGTTAAATATTTTTCAAAGTTGTTACTTGCGGTTTGCAGACCTTTGAGCTTTTTATTATGTCCTGTTGGCTGACAACAGCAGTACCGACCTTAGTAACTACTACCCCGGCAGCATGGTTTGCAATAATAGCCGCTTCTTTCAAGGGAGCGCCGCTGGCGTGACTTAACGTTAAAGCGGCGATCACTGTATCTCCTGCACCACTTACATCATATACTTCCTGGGCACATGTAGGAATGTGAGTGACCTTTCCATTAGTTTCAAAGAGTGACATTCCTTCTTCACCGCGGGTAATCATTACAGCTTTGCACTGTAATTTCTTCAAAAGTGATTTGCCGGCTGAGAGCAGACTCTTCTCATCATTAATATCTATACCGGTGCCGAATGAAGCTTCATTAATATTGGGAGTAATAAGGCTAACACCAGTATAATAGTTGAAATGTCCTATTTTGGGGTCCACGGTAACAAATTTCCTTGGGCCTGCCAGTTCAAGAATTTTCTTTATAAGCCCCTTTGTAATTAATCCCTTGCAGTAGTCAGATATGATAATACCCTTGATGTGCGGCAGACATGACTTTATATAGCTGAGGATTGATGACATGGTTGATCTGCTGATTTCTGATTTGATTTCGCGATCAAAGCGGACGACCTGCTGGCTGTGGGCTATTACTCTGGTCTTGACTGTTGTCGGTCGTTTTCCATCTACAACAATACCTTCTGTGTCAAAGCCTAATTCATTGAACCTGTTTGTTAATATCTTTCCTATAGTATCCCTGCCTATGGTACCTGCTATATAGACCTGTCCTCCGAGGGACTGGACATTGTGTGCAACATTGGCAGCTCCTCCAAGAAGTAAGGTCTCATTATTGACTTCAACAACGGGAACAGGAGCTTCTGGCGATATTCTTTTAACTTTGCCGTAAATATAGCGGTCGACCATAAGGTCTCCCACTACAAGCACACCGGTACTGCTGAATTTCTTGAAAAGTTCCTTCATAGTAAGCTGATTTATTTAATAAATTTATCACGTAATCAGGATATTTAGCAACTCATTTCATCATTTGGTCTAACTGTTATAGAATATCAGAAGTAATGCCGTATATACATTTGAGCAGCAATGAACTGATAGTGACAGTTGTATTGACATGACCAGCGGTTTTATCAGTCTATATTTCTCTGTTCTGTAATTATTGTTTATCATATTCGATTGTGACATAATAGCACTATGAAAACGAACGTAACATTGTTACTTTTATCGCTCATTTTATCATTATTGATTTCCTGTGCATCGACCCGGCACACAGTTTCCAGTCCCTCTGATAAGGGATATTTAAACTACATGATAGCTGTTGAGGCTGAACTGGCAAATGAGTGGAAGGATGCGCTGACTCATCTGAAACTTGCGCTTGAAGATGACCCTGATTCTGTATATTTACGGTCAGAAATCGCCCATGTATATTTGAGAATGGACAAACCTGAAGAGGCCATTTTGGCTGCGGAAGATGCTCTCAATATATCACCTGACTATGAACCTGCAATATTTATGCTGGCAACCCTGTATGCCCGTCAGCAGAATTATGACAAAGCAATAGAGAAATATGAAAGACTCATTGAAATTGACCCTGATAATACCCAGTCGTATATACATTTAGCATATCTGTTCAGGATTAGCGGAAGACCGGACAGGGCGGTGGCTACACTTCAGGATGTTATAAAAAAAGACCCTTTTAATGCCACAGCAAGATATTATCTCGGCAAAATATATGTAGATATCAAAGAGTATGAGCTGGCAATCCATGAGCTTGAAAAGGCTGTTGAATATGACTCTTTATTGTGGGATGGATTTTATACACTGGGGCTTGCATATGAGATGATGGATGATGTTGACAATGCAATAGCAGGATATGAGAAATCCCTGAGTTTAAATCCTCTTTATACTGAAGCCCGTAAGAGAATAGCTGCGCTCTACTTTAAACAGGGAAAGATTGACAAGGTAATTGAACAGCTTACAGAAATCATGGAGTCTGAACCCGGGAACCTGAAGGTCATCGGCATGCTGGCAAATATGTATGCAGACAGCAAGCAGTTTGAAAAGGCAGAGGAAGAACTGAGAAAAATCATTGCCACTGATCCTGATAATGCAAATGCCATATTTCTGCTTGCAAAAATACTGGGTGTTATGGGACGGCATGACGAAGCGATAGACCAGTTTGAATTACTTATCACCATGCTTCCGGAGAACGAAGACATTTACTATTATCTCGGACAGGTTCATTTACAGAAAAAAGATTTTGAAAAGGCTGAAGATGTATTCAAAAAAGCATTATCTATTGATCCGGAGGATGACGAAATTCTGTTCAGTCTTGCCGTAGTATATGAAAAGCTGTTAAGCCATGCAAAAATGTTCAACTATTTAAAGAAAACTCTTGAGGTCAATCCGGAACATGTCGATGCATTAAATTATCTCGGATATTCATATGCAGACCGGGGGATCAATCTTGATGAGGCCCTGGATCTTATAAAAAAGGCGATATCTATTGAGCCTGATCAGGGTTATATCAGAGACAGTCTTGGCTGGGCATATTACAAGAAGGGGATGTATAATGAGGCGCTTAAAGAAATAAAAAAGGCGTCTGAGATAGAAAAAGAAGACCCTGTCATTCTGGAGCATCTGGGAGATGTGTACATCAAACTCGACGATAAAGAGGCTGCAATCAAGGCATGGAAAGCATCACTGGAATTTCATGAAAAAGAAGAGGGCCTCAAAGAGAGAATAGAAGAAAAAATAGAGAACCTCAGAAGAAGCGATCAGTAGTAAAAAGTAAGTAGTTAGTAGTCAGCAGTTAGGGGGGGAGCATGGCTAAGTCCTGTACCCTGACTACTCAGTACCGTCTATTACAAATGCTTACCCTGAAAGCCCCTGCAAAAATTAACTGGTTTTTGAATGTCCTTGGCCGTCGTGAAGACGGGTTTCATGACATCGAGAGTCTTATACAGAAAATATCCCTTTATGATGTTCTGAAAATATCACTTTCCGAAGAACTGACATTAACAGCAGACGGGGGAATACCTGAAAAGGAAAATCTTGTTTATAAAGCAGCCAGTTTATTGAAAAGCACCTATTCAGTCGAGGAAGGCGCTCATTTGGAGTTGCACAAGAATATTCCTGTCGGTGCAGGTCTTGGGGGCGGAAGCAGTGATGCAGCTGCTGCACTCATGGGGCTTAATCAACTTTGGTCACTTGGTCTTTCTTCTGAATCATTAAGTGAAGCAGCTGCCCGGATCGGATCAGATGTGCCTTTTTTTCTTTTTGGTCCTGCATCGTTTGTTTATGGCAGAGGAGAAAAACTGGTTCCCTGCAGGGCTGAAAAAAAGCTCTATATTCTGCTGGTTAAGCCCCCATTTGAGATTTCAACTGCATGGGTATATAAAAATTTAAAAACAACCAGACTGCTGAAAGATAAAGCTCTGGAAACAGATAAATCAGGGAACATGCCTGAAGACCTTTCAAAGTTGACAAAAAAAACAGAAAAAGTAAATAATATTAAGCTTTTAATCCGGAATATCGAGGAAGCTCATTTCAGTGCCCTTTCCGGGTCTGAACTGAATGATCTTGAGTCTGTCACCATCAGGGAATTCCATGTAATTGCTGAAATAAAAGACAGGCTTCTCAGACTCGGGGCAATATTTTCATTAATGAGCGGAAGCGGTTCAACCGTGTTTGGTGTATTCAGGTCCGGGGATGAAGCTGAAGCAGCATCCAGAGAGTTTCAGGGATTCTGGACGGCAGCTGTTCATACGATAACCGATTGAACGAACTTAAGACAGTTTTTGGGGCGTCGTCAAGCGGTAAGACACATGGTTTTGGTCCATGCATTCGGGGGTTCGAATCCTCCCGCCCCAGCCACTGAATACTTCTAACTTCTCACTTTTCACTTTTTTTTTACTACAGGAGGCAAAATGCCCGAAGGTATTAAAATATTTGCAGGCAATTCTAACGGAAACCTTGCAAAAGAGATTGCTGATGAATTAAACATCCCAATGGGGGATGCAACTGTCTCGACTTTCAGCGACGGAGAAATTACGGTACACATAGATGAGAATGTCAGAGGTTCTGATGTTTACGTTGTCCAGTCTACATGCACTCCTGTTAATAATAACCTGATGGAACTCCTCCTTATGGTGGATGCCCTGAAAAGGGCATCGGCCAGCAGGATAACTGCGGTAATGCCCTATTACGGCTATGCCAGGCAGGACAGAAAGGCCCAGCCAAGAGTGCCGATCTCGGCAAGACTGGTTGCTGATCTCCTTACTGCCACAGGTATAGGAAGAGTTCTGACAATAGATCTGCATGCCGGCCAGATACAGGGATTTTTTAATATCCCTGTTGATCATCTCTATGCCTCACCAGTGCTGTCAGAATATGTTAAGGAAACATATGCCAATGATGTAGTGGTTGTTTCTCCTGATGCAGGGGGTGTGGAAAGGGCACGGGCATTTGCAAAAAGGCTTAATGCTTCACTGGCCATTATTGATAAACGCCGGGAAAAAGCAAATGTTTCAAAGGTCATGCATGTCATAGGTGAAGTAAGCGATAAAAACGCAATTCTGTTTGATGATATGATTGATACTGCCGGTACGATTACCCAGGCAGCGGCAGCCCTGAAAGAAAATGGCGCTAAACAGGTCATTGCAGCATGCTCACATGCAGTGCTGTCAGGTCCTGCACTGGACAGGATTAATGATTCGGTTCTTGAAGATGTGATCGTTACCAACACAATACCGATGGAAGAAAATCTGAAGCAGTGCAGTAAGCTGACTGTTCTGTCTGTAGCGAAGCTGCTCGGCGAAGCCATAAAAAGGATTCATGAAGGATCGTCTGTAAGCTCACTTTTTAATTAAATATAAACAGCTTGAACAGTTCAAGCCGTTTAAACGTTTTACCATAAATGGAGGATATTTAGAAATGGAAAAAATACTTGTTAAGGCTGATGCAAGAGCTGAGGTAGGCAAGGGAGTGGCCCGAAGCCTTAGAAGAAGCGGCATGCTGCCTGCAGTAGTTTATTCAGGAGGAAACTCCAGGCCGATTAAGGTGCACGGCAAGGAAATGACCAAACTGATTTTTACAGGGACAGGAGATCATGCCCTGATAACTATTGAAATTCATGAGGACGGCACCAAGAAATCAGAACATCCGGTCCTGGTAAAAGACTATCAGACTGATCCGGTGAGTGATGAGCTGTTACATGTAGATTTTGTTGAAGTGTCTCTTGAGAAGCTTGTTAAAGTTACTATTCCTGTTGTGATTGTCAAAGAACCTGTCGGCATAAAGATGGGCGGTATTCTTGAACACCTCCTGAGAGACCTTGAAGTAGAGTGCCTTCCTACACAGATCCCTGACAAAATTGAAGTTGATGCAGAGCATATTGATATCGGACACTCTTTGCATGTAAGTGACATCATAGTACCTGATGGGGTAAAAATGATCACTGATCCGGCCGGGGTAATTCTCAATGTAAGCGCTCCGAAAGTTGAAGAAGTTGCAGTTGAAGAAGAGGAAGAGGCTGCCGAGCCGGAACTGGTTGGTGAGAAAGGTAAAGAGGAAGCAGAGGAAGAGGCACCAAAAGAAGAGAAAGAGAAGTAGACGGCGGTCATGTGGCTGGTGGCCGGACTTGGTAATCCAGGCGATGAGTACTCCGATACACGGCACAATATCGGTTTTGCTGTTATTGATGCCCTTGCAGACAGATATTCGATCTCTTTAAAACAGAAGACATCAAGCTATAAATTTGGAAGAGGCTTTATCGAGGACAAAAAAGCGGTCCTGATAAAGCCTCTTACTTTTATGAACAGGAGCGGTATTGCTGTTCGTGATGCATTGTTTAAAAATGATGAGATTGAAAACCTGATAATAATTCATGATGACCTTGATCTTGAACCGGGGGTTGTCAGGATAAAGGAAAAAGGATCATCCGGAGGTCATAATGGCATTCAGTCCATTATTGATTTTTTAAATTCCAAAGATTTCATTCGCATAAAAATTGGCATAGGCCGTTCCCAAAGGATGTATCCTGAGAAATATGTACTCAGGCCTTTTAATAAAAAAGAAAAGCCTCTGATTAAAGAGGCTGTTGAAGCTGCTGCAGACGCGGTCCAGGAAATTCTTGCCAGAGGTGTATCATCCGCACAAAACAAATTCCATTGAGAACCGTTCAGTACTATACAGTGCGATTGAACAATAATCTTAAAAAAATTCATAGCATATAAAAGCTCCCTCCCTGAAATCATGGATATATCAGCGTTTGTACTCCTCTGTCATCCCCTCCAAAATCGACTAAACTGTTAACTGACTTATACCGATACATAATATAGTCATGACAGTAAATTATATAACAATATTTTCATGCATTGTGTTAATGATAATTGTATCTTTAACTATCTGGCTGCTCATATTTAGAGGCAGAAGAAAATTAAGATTGTCGAGAGCAGATAAGCTACTGAAAAAAAACAGAGAAATTCTTAAAGATCTGGCGGGAGAAACTAATGCTTCAGATGATGAAATACTAGATAAATTGAAAGATATAGACGACATTATTGATGCTGAAATTATCATTGACAACGGTGCAGCACTGTCAAAAATACCAATCAGTCACTTAAGAAAATATTACGATGAAACAGGGATAACAGATAAATATATTGAAACACTGCAACTTGCCTCATCATGGGAAAAAAGGGCCTTTGCAGCAGAGAAACTCGGTCAGATCGGATCGGCAAAAGCGGTTCCTCATCTCCTCTCCAGCATTATCGACAAAAAAAATGAAGATGATGATGTGCGGGGTGCAGCGCTGAGAGCTCTCGGCAGGATAAAGGATACCACGGCCATTCCTGCCCTGGTTGATGCCCTTGGTTACCCCGATACGTGGTTGCCTCCCCGTATCAGCGAAATACTTGTCAGTATAGGGCAAGAGGCAGCTCCCTCCCTGAAGAAAGAATTGAAGAGCTCCCAGAGTGAATCCAAAAGAGGCCTGGCAGCTGAAATTCTTGGTTGTCTGGAGGATAAAAGCGCTGTAATGACCCTGATAGATGCCCTCTCTGACATAAGCCCGGAAGTCAGGGCAAAATCAGCAACTGCCCTTGGGAAATTAAAAGACAGCGGGGCGGTTAACGTGCTGCTGGAACTGTTAATCTCTGATCCAATTCCCTTTGTCAGGGTCAGGGTTGCGCAGGCACTTGGATCTATCGGTCATCCTGCAGTAATAGATTATCTCGTGAATGTACTGAAGGATCCGGAATGGTGGGTAAGAGTACGAGCCGTTGAATCACTTGAACAGTTCGGTGAAAATGCTGTTTCAGCCCTTCTGATTGCACTTGAAGATGATGATCTTGAAGTACGCAGGCGATCTGCCATGGCACTTGAAAAAATAGGGTATGTAGGAAAAATAATCGAAGAGTATCGACAGGAAGAATACAAACCGGAAATCAAAAACATACTGTTCCTCATTGCCAGAACCGGGATAATCGAATGCATCAGCGAAAAACTGAACATGGAAGACATGAATCTTCAGAAGCGGATTGTGAGAATTCTCGGTGACGCAAAAGTCATGGAAGCATCAGGCATATTACTTGAGCTCCTATCAAACACGACAGAATGGACGTTCAAGGCACGTATTATAGAAAGCCTTGGAAAGATCGGCACACAGGAGGCCGTCCCTAGATTAATAGACTGCTTAAAGGATGATAAGTACTGGGTGCGGAGATCAGCAGTAGAAGCACTTGGAATGCTGGGCTCTGTTGATAGTGTGGATGAGATAGCAGAAATACTTCTGGATCCAAGTCTGCATGCCCGTGAGGCAGCCCTCAATGCCCTGTCGAGTTTAAAGACAGCCAAATACTCAAAAACCATCGAAGCATGTCTTGATGATCCTTCATCCAGTGTAAGAAGTACTGCACTGAGAGTTATCAGAGAGCTGCAAATTTCTCCAGACAGACAAAAAGTCAGCAGGTTACTGACAGACAGCTCTCAGGAAGTACGTGCTGAAGCAGTTAAATATTTCACGGCAACAAAAGATTCCGCTGATCTTCTTGATATTCTGATGCTCCTGCCCCATGGGTCAGATCCACTGAGACAGGAAATTGTGGAGTACGTAAGATCAGCACGCCCAAAAAGTTTTAAGAAAATAAATAATTTATTTAATATTGATGAACTGTCCAATGAAGTCATCATATTCCTGATTGAAATAGCCTCAATCATCGGGGACCATGATGCAACCAGATTCATACTGGATTTCAGGCAAAGCATGGATTCCTCAATAAGAGAAAAGGTATTTAATGAAATGCCCAAACTTGATTTCAGGGGATTTCATGCTGTTTATGAGAAAGGACTTTTCGATCCCTCAGAGAAAGTAAGAACAAAAGTACTGACCGGTATTGCCACTAATCCGACAAAGAAACTTCTCAAAAAGGCAATGATACTTTCGAAAGACCCTGATGAAAACGTACGGGCAGCACTGTTACTTGTCTATGGGGCCGCAGGAAACGGGGAGTTCAGATCTTTTATCGTGAAAATGCTTGATGACCCCTCGGTACGGGTAGTTGCTGCGGCGTTTATCAGCCTTGCTTCCATGAATGAACCATCACTGCCAGTCCGGCTCTATGCGCAGGAAGATATAAAGGCAATAAAAAAGGAAATCAGATTAATCACAGAAGACCCACGATTTCAATATGCTGTTGAAAAGATACGATCGAAGTCAGAAAATTCGAGCAATCTCACTGTTAAACTCTTTCTTACAGAGGACGAAAAACAGTTTGTAAATTATCTTCTGAAAATACTAAAGGAAGTATTTGATCCTGAGATAAGGCTCACGGCGATTAACCTTCTTAAATTCATTGCCACAGGAGATATTTTTACAGCACTCCTGGGGATCATGAAAAAAGATCCGTCAGCAGACGTACGACTGTTGACAATGGAAATGCTGGTTTCAATGGGCAGAGAGGAAGAAACCATATCTGCAATCTCCTCAATGCTCGTAGATCCTGCACTGAATGTCAGGATACGGGCTGCGGAACTCCTCGGTACATACAGACATGTGCATGCCCTTGAAGCACTCCTGCACACGCTTGATACGACGGACAGGCTGTTTCGTGAAGCCGTTACCACGTCGCTTTCAAAATTATTAGCACAGGAACCCGAGAAGATCAGTGAACTGATAAAAAGTATTCCTGAAACGAAAACGAGAAAGATAGGGATGGCATGGCTTATGGGAAAGAGCAGAAAAGCAGGTTCAATGAAATATCTTATTAATCTCATGACGGATTCTGATCCTGATGTCCGGGCTTCAGCAGTAGGTGCACTCGGAAAGTTCAGGAGAAAAAATCTGCTCGCACATCTGGAAAAAATGGTTTCTGATCCGAATGAAAGAGTCAGGGCAGCGGCAGTGAATGCTGTCACTCTTATTGGTGGCGAAAAAGCATTTACCATAGTAAAAAATGCATTGGAAGACATTGACGCGTTTGTAAGGATACGCGCGGCAACAGGTCTGGCCAAATTAGACATAAAGAAATCCATACGGGTAATACAATGGAAAGCAAATAAATTCCCTGATCTGCGCTCCTGCCTCAGGGGAATTAAATTTGCTTCAGGGTCCCCAAACATTAAATTGATTTCCGGGGATAGTCTTGCCATTGATGTTATCAATGATTTATGTCCTGAACATATGATGCGGAAAATCTTTAAACAGTCCTCAGATAAGGCTTCGCGACTGCTTGCGTTACGTGTTCTTGCACATGTTTATAAAGATACATCTGATCAGTTCATTAAAAGAACCCGGAAGGACCCTTCACCAGAAATCAGAAAAGAGGCAAAAAAAATATACGGGTAAATAATATGTTTTCTATGGATTATGTCTATAAATGTTTTGAATATATAGTGCTTACCTATTTTTTTGTCTATAACTCCATTAATCTTCTTTGTCTCGTAATAGCCCGTATTGATGTCAAGAGGAAAATAACGGGCATAGGTTTTGAAGACCTGGATATCGCGATGAATTCTCCCTTTACTCCTCCCCTGTCGATTATTGTTCCAGCCTACAATGAGGAATCATCTATTGTGGAGTCCATACGATCACTTCTGAACTTACAGTTTCCCCGGTTTGAAATAATTGTGGTAAATGACGGTTCTCATGACAAGACACTTGAAACGCTCAGACACGTTTTTAATATGAAACCTGCTGATATTAATTATGCAGAGACTTCCCGGTCATGTACTCAGATTTGTTGTTGTTGACAAGGAAAACGGCGGCAGGGCAGATGCCTGTAATGCCGGTATAAATGCATCCCACTGTCCCTATTTTTTCGCCACAGATGCCGATTCCATTGTTGACGAGAAGGCGCTTATTCAGACGTTCCGCACTGTACTGGACCACAAGGACGTTGTCGCCATAGGCGGCCAGATCGCTATCCTTAATGGCTCTGAAATCAGGGATGGCAAAGTAGTGAAAGCAAGACTGCCCAAAAACAGTGTAGCGCGATTCCAGATAGTTGAGTATATAAGATCTTTTACAATGGGCAGGGCTGCATTTTCCAGAATGGGCTCAGTGATAATTGTTTCCGGGGCCTTTGGTATTTTTCAGAAAGAGTTTGTTCAAAAGGTTGGCGGATACCTTACAAAATATCTGACATCAAAACTGGCCCATGAATATACCCGTCCTGCAGCCCACACCATTGGTGAAGATATGGAGTTAACAGTAAGGTTGCAGCGATATATAAAAGAGAAAAAACTCAAAAAAAAGGTCACCTATGTTCCCCAGGCCCTGTGCTGGACAGAAGTACCCGAGAGCCTTAAAAACCTGTCCAAGCAGAGAAACAGGTGGCAGAGAGGGCTCATGGAAACGCTGCAATTTCACAGGAAGATGATATTTAATAAAAATTATGGACGCATTGGGCTTTTTGGTCTTCCCTACTTTTTTCTATTTGAATTTCTCGGAGCGTATATTGAATTCTTGGGATACGTCTCATTACCCATCCTGTTCTACCTTGATGTTCTTAATTATACATATGCAATCTGGTTATTTATCTTTTCTGTCGTTTACGGAATTTTACTCTCCGTGTCATCGATCGTGATGAGTGCCTGGTCGCAAAAAACGGCAGAGACCGATATTTCAGGGAAAACCCTTATCTATTTCGATGATCTAAAAGAGATTTTTATCCTCATTCTCTACGGAATTCTGGAAAATTTCGGCTACAGGCAGCTTACCGTCTGGTGGCGGATACGCGGTACGATAGATTTCTTTCGAGGGAAACAGGGGTGGGACAAGTTTGAAAGAACAAATTTTGGAAGAGAGGTGAATGATGTCAAGAAGAATAAGTATGCAACCAGCTAGAATCACACTATTGGTGCTTGGATTGATCTGTACATGTTTTGCAGTAATGCTCATGGAGCATTGCGCCCATGCGCTGGAATCCAGGTGGGATGAGGCCCGTAAGGAGGCAGGTCTGAAAAACTATGGAGCTGCGATAGATACAAACGAATCGATCCTCGCAGAAGATCCAGGGAACACATCCGCGTTAAACGGAAAAGCCCGTGTGCTCAACTGGATGGGCAATTATGAATCTGCGCGTTATCAGTTCAACAAAGCCCTTGCGAGAGATCCGGAAAACATCGATTCCTTAATCGGACTGGCAGATACATATGCCCGTCAAAAGAATTTTGAAAAAGCCAGTGAAGTACTGAATGTGAAAATAAACACGTTTCCGGATAACATGGAATTATTAAACAGGCTCTCGCACTATAATCTCTGGATGGGCAGAAAAAAAGAGGCCATTCAGTACGCGGACAGAATACTCAAACAATCCCCTGATGATGCAACCGCCTTAAAATTAAAAAAACAGGCAAACGCAATACGCGATTATGAATATTACGCAGGACAGTACTATCTCGATAATAACAATAGTGTCGATAGTCTGAATATCTATACAGGTCTCAGATACAAACCCAGCAATAAAAAATATACCCTGTACGGTCAAGTTGATTACTTTGACCGGGCCGATAATACTGACGGGAAAATAATGGGCGGCATGTCATTACCATTAAATACATCACTTAATATTGCGACTGAAATAAGCATATCTCCAAATGCCAGCATTTATCCTGTTGCATCCGGGTGGGTCGAGCTTTCCACTTCTGCACTGCCGTCACTGGTACTTTATGGAAGGATGAACATGTCACACTACACAGACGTTAACCTGTACGGATTGTCAGTAGCGGGCGAGTATTATCCGTCAGGTCAACTGGCATTAATTACGAGATTGACTGTTTCAGAAACCGTGTTTGACAGCGGT
>CALZMZ010000097.1:0-7705 GCA_945788685.1 Thermodesulfovibrionia bacterium
GCATTAACAAGCGGTGAAATAAAAGAAATTTCAATCATTCCAGTAACGTTTTTATATGGGAACCCATAAACCGATGCATCCCAGTTTACGCCACAAAACACAAATGGTAACTCCTTATTTTTAAAATACGGAGTTATTAAATATTTTGATGCATTATCGTCAGAGGCAATCACTACATCAGGTTTCCAGTATTCAATTTCATCTTTAACCTTAAGTGCGGCTTTTATTTTAAATTCTTCGGATTTGTTGCGCTTTGTATCCATTCTTATGATTTTTAAATCAATGCTACTTCGGGAGTTGTCCAGCTCGCCTAAATTATTCATTTTTAAATTTAGAATTTTTATTATGCCCTCAGTAATGCCAGTACTCCATGGATAGCCTTCATGATATGAGTCTACATAGAGAACCTTTTTCTTACTGCTTACTGCTTCAGTTACTCCAAGGTTAGTTAAAGAAAACCCTGCTGCCGAAATGAAAAGCAGAAGTACGAACATTAATTTTCTTATCATGACATCCTCATTTATTTAATATTGAACTATGTCTTAATCGGATTTTTAATAAATATACTTAATTTTTTAGGAGAATGGCCTCGCCTTTTTTGTTCATTTATCCAAATAATCAATATCTTTAATTCGGCAGCAGAATACTCATAACCTGTTGAAGTCAGTGAACTTATAACCTCTCCAATGTTGAAGTTAAGTCGGTAAAAGACGCAACCGCACTTATGACTCCATACTATTAAAAAAAGAACCCAATAATATATTTACCGGCCACAAACAGAATGCAGCTTACTAAAATCCATTTGATTGTTCTGGCCGGCATATATTTCTGTACCCTTGCCCCGCAATACATGCCTGCAAAACCACCAATGCCGAACAGGAATCCCAAAGCCCAGTCAGGAGCT
Source organism: Thermodesulfovibrionia bacterium (assembly GCA_945788685.1). Classification (GTDB taxonomy): domain Bacteria; phylum Nitrospirota; class Thermodesulfovibrionia; order UBA6902; family UBA6902; genus CALZJD01. The sequence goes on from CALZMZ010000097.1 coordinate 905, forward strand.
ATCGCCATCTCAGGGTAAAATGGAGCCATAATCTGATAGAACAGTACACCTGCAACAGAAGTTACAAAAGTACCCATTAAAGCAGCGCCTGCAACAGTATAAACCGGAAGCCTGAAATAGCTTACGAAAAAAGGAGCAATTATGGCACCGCCGCCAATGCCGTACACCCCTCCGATAATTCCAACAATAAAACTGAGCAGCATTATGCCAAACGTGTTAATATCAAACTCCTGTCCATAGAATTCATAAACTATACGATGCAGACTAAATTTTTTTACAACTACTCCTGGCAATTTCTTCCCCTGCATCTGTTTTGATCTGTATTGTCTGATCAGATGTTGAAATTGATTTTCTGCAGAAGATTTATTCGTTTCTCCACTCTTTTTTAGCAACAAATCCTTAAGAAGTCTGCCGCCAATATACAGAAGGACCATTCCTGCAAACATTTTAAAGTTGACGGGATTTGGCAGATAGTTAACACGAATAACTGCACCGATCAGAACACCGGGCAAGGTCCCTATAATAACTATCCATGTGAGAGGCCATACCATCCTGCCTTCTTTAATATAACGATATACTCCACTGGGTATTGCAATTATATTGAAGAGCTGGTTAGTCGAGCTTACCGAGGGAGCATTAAAACCCAGTACACTGACCTGAAACGGCAATATAAGAAATGCTCCGGATACACCCCCCATAGAAGTAAAGAATGAAATTATGAAGGCAACAACAGGTGGTATTAATGGATGTACTTCAATGCCCGCTGCCGGGAAATACATAAATCCTATCTTTCTTTTTCCTGAAAGGGAATCCTGAGTAACCTGGGAAAGACCAGTTCCTTTGCATCTCTGTAGTTTGCCAGACCGATCGTCATGTCATAATGACCTTTTACAGGCTGATCATTATACGTGCCAAATATCCTGTCCCACCATGGAAAATTAAATCCGAAATTGCTGTTGGTTTCATTGATAATGACCGAATGATGTACACGGTGCATATCAGGAGTAACAACAATTAACCTTAAGGCGCGGTCAATCCCCACAGGAATATTTACATTGCTGTGATTGAACATGGAAGTTACATTCAGCAGGACCTCAAATATGAGCACTGCCAGCGGTGAAGCTCCGATTATCATAACAACAGATACTTTAATGCACATGGATAGCAGGATCTCTATAGGGTGAAAGCGGGCACCCGAAGTTACATCAAGGTCCAGATCAGTGTGATGCATCATATGCAATTTCCAGGGATGATGAAGTACATGAAATGCATAGTGCTGGGAATAAATGATAAAGTCCATAAACAGAACTGCAATCAGCACAGACATAAATTCAGGTATCTCAATTTTATTAAGTAAACCCAGTCCCTGTTCTTCTGCAACATATGCCACCCCTATTGCAAGCACAGGAAAAAGCCATCTCAATAATAAAGCGTTAATAAACGTTATGGAGAGATTGGTAAACCACCGGGCAGCCCTGGAAGTTTTAAGCTGCCTCTTCGGTGATATCACTTCATATACCGCCATAATAATAAAGACGCCGAAGAAGAAGCCAAGCCTTATGTATGCCTCATTTTCCACTTACAAATCATACCATCACCCTGTCCGGATTGACAATGATCAGATTCCTGAATACTGTATTATGTGTTGAAAACGAGCAGTTTTCTGCCTCTTATAATCATATAATGATTTCTATTTTGTGAATTTCAGGATGCCTGATATAATTTTAATAGAAGATAAATTCAGACAAGAGTATTGCCACACGGATGGACAGCATGGAAAAAACATCACGTGGACAGAATGTCTTTACCAGCCTTTCTCCGAGCGCCTATCTTTATGCAGTTATCCTTGCCATTTTTATCTGGTCAATTGAGACGTTTTTAGAGAAATATATTTTCGGATTTGAAGGGACATTTCTCGAACAGTTATTCTATCCGGGCATTCATGAATTATGGATGCGATCTATTGTTGTAGCTCTCACAATTGTTATAATAGTTCTTGCTTTTCTCCTCATACGTCACCGTCATATGGAAAATTCATTGTATCAGTCTGAAAAGAATTATCTCAGGAATTATATTTTACAAAGTACTATCTCTGCAGTCCTGGAACAGAGTATGGAACCGATATCCCTGAAATCACAAATGGAACATATTCTTGATATTGTGCTTACGAATCCTCTATTCGGTGAAGAAGGCAAAGGATCTATTTTTATATTTGATGAACAAAGCAGCCTCTTAAAGCTGGAGGCACAAAAAGGAATGCCCGAAGGAACAGAAACCAGATGCTCCTCTGTGGAACTGGGGCAATGTCTCTGCGGAAGGGCTGCTTCCAGCCAGGAGATAATATTTTCCGATCATATCGATTACCGCCATGAAATTCATTATCACGATATGAGACCACATGGCCAATACTGTATCCCCATCCTTTCAGGTAAAAAATTGCTGGGTGTATTGACTTTCTACATCAAAACCGGACACAAGCGAAAAATAGAGGAAGAATCATTTCTCTTATCCATTGCACATGCCATTGCCGGGGTAATTGAGCGTAAAAAGGCTGAAGTGGAATTGAATGAACGAATGAAACTGGCTGAAATGAGTGCAGACACAGGGATAGCTTTTACAACGGCTGTTACGCTGCAGGATGCCCTGCAGAAATGTTCCGAGTCACTCGTTTACCACCTGGATGCATTATTTGCCCGGATATGGATCTTTGATAAAAAAGAGCGGGTCCTCAAATTAAAGTCGAGCGCAGGACTGTATACCCATCTGGACGGTCCTCATTCTATTATTCCCTTTGGCAAATACAAGATCGGAAAAATTGCAGAAAATCAAACGCCCCATATCACAAACCAGGTTGCTGGTGATCCTTTTGTAAACGATCAGGAGTGGGTAAAAAAGGAAAAGATTGTTTCCTTTGCCGGCCATCCATTACTTTTGAAAGACAGACTTATTGGTGTTATGGCCATATTTTCCCGTAATACGTTGCCTGAAATCACTGTGAAAGCATTATCATCGGTTGCAGATCAAATATCAATCGGTATTGATCAGAAAATCAAGGAAGAGCAGGTTTTACAAGCCAAAGAGAAATGGGAGACCACCTTTGACACCATACCGGATATTGTAATTGTCATCGACAGGAATCACAGAATCGTCCGGGCCAACAGCGCTTTGTCAAAAAGGCTGGGGTTTGACAGGGAAAATATTGTCGGTAAGCCCTGTTATACCGTGGTTCATGGAACATCAGATCCACCATCATATTGTCCTCATCTGGAAGTCCTTTCTGATGGAAGGGAACAGGTAGTGGAAATATTTGACAAGAATCTGAATGGTCATTTCCAGTTCAGTGTAACCCCTATTTTCAATGCCATGGGTATTGTAATTGCGACTGTCCATGTTGCACGGGATATTACCCGAAGAAAACGGATAGAAGAGCAGTTACAGGAAGCGGCGATTACTGATGAACTGACCGGCCTTCGAAACCGAAGAGGGTTCTTTGCACTTGCCGAACAGCAGTGCAGGTTATCTGACCGCACAAAGCGGGGAATCACTCTTTTATATCTGGACATTGACGGAATGAAAACGATTAACGATGAACTTGGCCACAGTGCCGGTGACCAGGCCCTGAAAGACGTGGCAGCCCTTCTGAAGAATTCTTTCCGGGGATCTGATATTCTGGCCCGTATGGGAGGTGACGAGTTTGCCGTGTTACTCACGGAGCCCTCAGAAAAAACAGAACCTGCAGTCATCAGTCATCTTATGAAAAACGTCTCGAATCATAATGAAAATACGGGTCGAAATTATGAATTAATGATAAGCATCGGCATCTCCCATTATGATCCCTCCAACCCCTGTTCTATAGAAGAAATGCTCATGAAAGCAGATTCCCTGATGTATAAAGATAAAATATCCCATAAAGATCCAGATAATCATTTTGTAAGAAATAACCCTGAGAAGGAGCAGGTTTAGAGAAACTTCACCAGGGTAGAGTCTTGCTCGTCCTTCGATTCCCGACGCGCTTCGCTTGCGGGAATGACATCATTTGTATTGTCATTCCGGTCGGAGCGACCCTAAAGCGGAGACCCGCACCGGGACGTGCATCGAGAATCTAACTCGTTCAGACTCCCTGCAAACGGGATTGACAATCCTGTTATGTCATTCTGCAACAGACTGATGCCAGTGTTTATAATTCCCAGTCCGATAATTTTGCTCATTCAACTTTTTTCTGATAAACTTTTCAGGTATGCCAATTATCAGGGTTGAACATCTCTCAAAGAAATTTGGTACGGTCACGGCCATAGATGATGTGTCTATTGAAGTGGAAGAAGGCACCATATTCGGTTTTCTCGGCCCCAATGGAGCGGGCAAGTCTACAACTATCAATATTCTCTGCACCCTTCTCTCTCCAACCTCGGGAAGGGCCATGATCGCAGGATACGACTGCATTAAGGATTCATCAATGGTCAGAAAGGCCATCGGTATCGTGTTTCAGGATCCTACCCTTGATAAGGAATTAACCGCGTATGAAAACATGATGCTTCATGCCTATTTATATAATGTTAAACGATCTGAGATAAAGAGCAGGATAAATGATGCGTTAAAATTTGTTGATCTGTATGAGAGAAGAAAAGATGTTGTGAAGAAATTTTCAGGCGGAATGAAAAGACGTCTTGAAGTTGCGCGGGGGCTGATCCACAGGCCGAGGATTCTCTTTCTTGATGAACCTACCCTTGGACTTGATCCCCAGTCAAGGGCTAATCTGTGGGACTTTATCACTGATCTTCCAAAGAAACACAATGTAACGGTTTTCATGACCACTCATTATATGGATGAAGCAGAAGTCTGTGACAGGATCTCAATTATAGACAGCGGCAGTATTATCGCTACAGGGACTCCTGATGAGCTGAAAAAGACAGTTGGCGGTGATGTTATATATATAAAGACAGCAGACAATAAAAAAGCAAAGTCCGAGATTGAAAAAATCTTTGATGTTGATGTCTCGGAAAAGAACGATGAACTGTTTCTCACCACATTAAAAGGTGATTCCTGCATACCTGAGATAATCAAGGCCATCGGCGAGCAGGTCCTGTCAGTGAGGCTTCAGCGTCCTACACTTAACGATGTATTTATTAAAATGACAGGCAAACAGATCAGGGACGAAGAGATATCTTCAACTGATACATTTAAGGATGAGATGCGCGCATACAGGAGGCGGTTTGATAGAGGCTAATGCGGTATATGTTCTGGTCCTCAGAGAGCTGATCAAGTTCTTCAGGGCAAAGAGCAGGCTTGTGACCACGCTTGCAAGACCTGTGATCTGGCTGTTTCTTATAGGCGGCGGCATGTCAAGACTTGTGTCACCCGGCATGGGAGTGGATTACATGCAGTTTATATTCCCCGGTATTCTTGGCATGACCATTTTATTCAGTTCCATATTCTCAGCCATTTCGATTATATGGGACAAGGAGTTCGGTCTGATGAAGGGAATACTGGTTGCGCCTGTTTCAAGGTTTTCCATTGTGATCGGAAAGGCATTAAGCGGAACAATCGTATCGACCATACAGGCATTCATCATACTCCTTCTGTTCCCATTCCTCGGCATCAAGCTTTCATTGCTGTCGATATTATATGTAATTTTTATATGCCTGCTCCTGTCCTTTGCAATATCAACGCTTGGAATAGTTATTGCGACCTTTTATGAGAGCTTTGAGAGCTTCAGCGTGATAATGAACTTTATCGTCATGCCCATGTTCTTCCTGTCCGGGGCCATGTATCCTGTCAATAAACTCCCGGCAATACTTAAAGTTATTTCTCAGATTAATCCCCTAACCTATGGTGTTGATGCTTTAAAACATGCCATGTTAAAAGGCAGCGATCTGATTGATTTCTCTGTTGCCACTGACATTGCCGTCCTCATCGCCTGCTCAGTTGCATTTACCATAATAGCCGGAGTTATTTTTGAGAGAAAGAAGTGAAAATATTTACTTAAAGGGCTTGGTTTGTAAGCAGCAGTTACGGGTAAAAGATTTCAGATCGTCATACCCGGGATCTGTTAATCAGGTATCCAGCAACCACGGGGCTGGATTCCCGATAAAAGGACCTCGGGAATGACACGCGCAAACAATTATTGTAGCCCGTGACTGAATGGTTACCGGGCTTCTCTTTTAATATAGGCATGTTTTAAAAAAAATAGTATAATGATCACTAGTCAGGCAGTTAAACCATTCATTGTTTAAAGGAGGGAACGTTATGAGTGTTTACAAACTTATCGAAGTTGTCGGCACAAGCGCCGAGTCCTGGGAAAAAGCAGCCTCTACAGCTGTTGAAGCTGCATCAAAAAGTCTTCGTGATCTCAGGATTGCAGAAGTTGAAAAAATGGATATGCAGGTTGAGGATGGAAAAGTAAAAGCATACAGGGTCAAACTGAAACTGTCATTTAAGTATCATATAGGAGATTGATTTAGACAAAAAGGGCACGGCAACGCCGTGCCCCTACATATTAGTGCTTCATATTTTTTATAACACCTGTTCGCTCCATCCATTTCGGAATGACAAAGAAGAGCACGACCATGACTATCCCGAGAGCAAAGGTCAGTCTCCCACCGAACACAAGCACCGATCCCGAGTAGTTATATAAAAAAGTAAGAGGTATCATTCCCAGAAATGTGGCAAGGCTGAATTTCTTCAATGACATCTTTGTCAGGCCTGCCCCGTAGCTGATGATATCAAACGAAACCACCGGGAGCAGTCTTGATATAAACACTATTTTCGTGAGCACCCTGTCAGAACAGGCCGGACAGAAATTAA
>CALZMZ010000097.1:7740-8822 GCA_945788685.1 Thermodesulfovibrionia bacterium
CAAAATAGGCCCCGGCAGCTATATCAAGCGGCAGGCTGGGGACAGGACTGATGACCACAGCTGTTGCCATCAGCACCATATAAATCAGAGGTGCAAATATACCATAGGACTCAAGATACATCTGGATATTTTCAGGTCTGAAGAAAGAGGAGATGTCCCAAACAAACAGGCTTGTTGCAAGCACTGCAAACAGGATTATTAATAACAGGATCTTATAAAGTCTCATATTCATTTTAATTTGGCAGTTGATCAGCCCACATACGCGTGAAGTTTATCAGATATAATCAGTTATTTGTTTAAACTAAGCTTGTGGTACAGGTTAATATGTGTCCATAAACTTAATTAGTGCCTTTCATAAAAACAATTTTAGTCATTCCCGCATAACAGCATTATTTTCTTTGAATATTTAGAGAACAATGTTATTCTTTATTACACCATGATGGTTTATTTTAATTAAAATAGCTTACAATACTATCTCATTCACAAAACAGCTCATTATTATATTGAATTCAGAATGAAATACCCTCACTTAAGGAGAATGAACAGATGAACAAATTTATACGCTTAATCATGATAGCCTCATTCACTCTTATTATCAGTTGCAGCAGCAGCGCTGACACCCAGAGCCAGTTAAAGAAAATTGATGAACTTAAAAGCAAGGGGTTCCCGATAACGTCCGAGCAGCAGGAAAATATAGATAAATTTATTGTTCAGGGTAAGGGTCTTATTGCAGAGGGAAAAGAACAGGAAGCTTCGGAAGCCCTTGCAAAAGCAATTGATATACTGAATATGGCGCTTGATGCTGATATTTTTAATAAGGCAGACTGAATTCGTCGCACGACGAACAACGGGTAATGTATGAAACATTCTTCTAAAGATCTGGATGATATTCTTTTTACTCTTAAAAAAAGTAAATTATTTTCGGGCTTTAATGATGAAGGCCTGAATAATATCAGTCAATTTTTTAAAAAGGCTGAATTCAAGAATGAGCAGTTTATATTCCTCGAAGGTGATCCATCAGATTGGTTATACATTGCAAGTACAAAAAAAGTAAAAATCATTAAACACACGCAATCAGGCAA
>CALZMZ010000098.1 GCA_945788685.1 Thermodesulfovibrionia bacterium
ATGTCCTGCGGAGCAGGCACGCAGTCAGCTGTTGAGATTTTTCCAGACAAACCGGTCTTTCCGTCAAATGATTCGCTCTTTCTTGGAAATATGACACGGTTTCAGATGTTTGATGAAAGGTGTTCTCTCTGCGGCAAATGCGTTCTGGATAAAACCGGCGGCATCTGTCCTGTCACTGCCTGTCCAAAAGGACTGCTGAACGGTCCCTGCGGCGGTACTGACAACGGCAAGTGTGAAGTCAGCCCTGACATTGAATGTGCATGGGTCAGGATTTACGACAGGATGAAGAAAACAAACCAGCTTGATGATTTCAGAAAGGTGCTGGAACCAAAGGACTGGTCAACCAGCAGAAAACCGGCCACTCTAAACACCCGTGCGAAAAAGGAGGAGAAAAAGTGAGTCTTAAAAGCGCTCTTGATTCAGGCAAGTTTACCGTTACAGCAGAAGTAGGCCCTCCCAAGGGGACCGATATCAAAAAGATACTTCATGAAGCAGAGATGTTAAATGGCAAAGTTGATGCTCTTAATGTCACGGACAATCAGTCAGCAGTCATGCGTATTAACTCCATGTCATTCTGTAAACTGCTTCTGGACATGGGACAGGAGCCAATTTTACAAATGACCTGCCGTGACAGAAACCGTATAGGCCTACAGTCTGACCTGCTAGGTGCAAGCATACTTGGAATAAAAAATGTTTTGTGCATGACAGGTGACCATCCGAATGCCGGAGACCATAAAGAGGCAAAGCCTGTTTATGATATTGAGTCTGTTCAGCTGCTTCAGATTGTTGATGCTCTCAACAATGGCAAGGACATGATGGGAAATGAATTGCAGGGAGCAACCGAATATTACCAGGGAGCTGTTGTCACACCTGAAGCAAATCCTATCGAACCCCAGATGATGAAATTTGAAAAAAAGGTCAATGCCGGAGCCAATTTTTTCCAGACACAGGCGATTTATGATATAGATAAATTCAAGGAATTCATGTCCAGTGCAAGAAAGTTTCCGGTCAAGGTCCTTGCAGGACTGGTACTGCTAAAGAGTGCCGGAATGGCAAACTTTATGAACAAGTTTGTTCCCGGAATAACGGTTCCCCAGGAACTTATCGACGAACTCAAAACTGCGGGTAAAGAAAAGGCATTGGACACGGGTATTGACATCATGGCAAGGCATATCAAACAGTTAAAAGACGAAAACATTTGCGATGGCGTTCATATTATGGCTATTGGAGCGGAAGACAAGGTGCCGGCCATCATGGAGAGAGCTGGTCTGCTCTAAATTAATAATGTTTAACCTTAAAGAGAGTTCAGCATATCTGGACTCTCTTTTTTAGTGCTATAAGAGCTGGGGACATATCCCAAAGGATGTGTCCCCATTGATTAATCTATGAATTCACAAAGCAATAAATCATTTATCCAAACTTTGCTTGAGCCGGTCATCTCCGTTTCAATTGTTTTAACTTTCATTCTGCTTACAGTTGTTGTTATCATGCTTGTGACCGGCACGCTGCATGTATTGAGCAGAAATTTCCTTCAGCCTTTAATTATAAATATAATATCAGTTGTAGTCTCTGTTATAATCATTATTCTGTCTGCCTCATTTTTAATAAGAACTTTCCAAAGCATTCGCAGTACGGTTATTAAGGCCCTGTTTCATGATCAGGATAATAAGTAAAAGACAATTTTAATATGGAACAGTTTATTTCTGCATGGCAGCACATACCTGAACATATTAAACCCTATATATTCAGGATAGGCTCTTTTGAACTCCGCTATTATGCTCTAATGTATATCGTTGCATTTACCATACTGTATCTGTTGTCGCTATATAGATTAAAAAATGAAAATTTTGATTATACAAAGGAGGCACTTGAAAATTATTTTACCTGGGCAATTATTGGTCTTATGGCAGGAGCAAGAATGGGATATGTACTGTTTTATGATTTTTCCTACTTTATAATGCGTCCATGGGAGATCATATTGCCATTCAGTTTTTCAGATGGCATACAGTTCACAGGTCTTTCAGGCATGTCATATCATGGCGGACTGATAGGTGTTACAGGGGCCACATACTTTTTTTGCCGGAAATACAGTATTGCGTTCTGGCAGTTTACTGATTTTCTGGTGCCGTCCATTCCACTGGGATATACTTTTGGAAGAATAGGCAATTTCATAAATGGAGAGCTATACGGCAGAGCCACTTCCATGCCGTGGGGCATGTATTTTCCTCTGGATTTCACAAACCAGCTGAGACATCCTTCACAACTGTATGAAGCTTTTTTTGAAGGACTGTTTCTGTTTATTCTTCTCTGGTCAATCCGAAAGAGAAGAATATTCAACGGTTTTTTTCTTTCTATTTACATAATAGGCTATGGAACTGCACGCTTTATAATTGAATTCGTTCGTGCGCCTGATCCCCATCTCGGCATTTTTTTTAACTCAATGACAATGGGGCAATTACTGTGTCTGGGAATGGTCCTCGGAGGTGCCGGTCTGTTTTTCTACAGAAAAAAGGCATGGGAACAACTCAACCAGTTGTAAGTTAAATCAATTACTTATCTATGTTATAATTTATCACGATTTCGTCAGTGATATAAAATAAAAGGAGATTTGTATGGAAGCCAAGAAGGGCGACAGAGTTAAAGTCCATTATACTCTCAAAGATTCTAATGGACAGATCGTTGAATCATCTCATGATGCATTACCTATTGAGTTTACCGTAGGCGACGGTAAAGTAATTCCGGGATTTGAAAAGGGAATTACCGGAATGGTACTTAATGAGAAGAAAACAGTAAAAATACCACCGGAAGATGCTTACGGGAGCCACAGCAAGGACAAGGTTTTTGAGTTCAGCAGAAAAAACGCTCCCGGAGATTTTGATCCTCGAATCGGAAGCACCATACAGATGCACCGGCCAGATGGCAATACTGTTGTTGTTACAGTACTGGGGAAAACCGATTCAGGCTACATAATGGATGCAAATCATCCATTGGCCGGCAAAGAGCTCACCTTTGATCTGGAACTGCTTGAAATCCTGGCTGATAAAAAAGATTCTGAAGATTAATAAAAAACCATGTTTACAATTCAGGACTTTATAAAAAAGAAAAAAGATGGTGATAAAATCACCATGCTTACCGCGTATGATTATCCATTTGCCAGAATAGTTGATCAGGCCGGTATAGACGCCATCCTTGTAGGGGATTCACTTGGCATGGTAGTACAGGGACTGGATAATACCCTGCCCGTTACCATGGATGAGATGATCTATCACACAAAGATGGTATCCCGTGCTGTAACTGATGCCATGGTTATGGGCGACATGCCGTTTATGTCTTATCAGGCAAGTATATCTGAAGCTGTCAAAAATGCAGGCAGATTCATCAAAGAAGCCGGAGCAGCCGGGGTCAAGCTTGAAGGCGGTGCAGAGATCGCTCCGCAAATCAAGGCTATGCTGAAATCCGATATACCGGTCATGGCACATATAGGACTTACACCACAGTCCATTCACAGAATGGGCGGTTACAAGGTCCAGGGCAAATCAGAAGAGGCAGCAAAGAGACTGCTGGAAGAAGCCCATATAGTTGAAGATGCCGGGGCCTTTTCACTTCTGCTGGAGGCCATTCCCATGAATGTCGCGAAACAGATCACCAAAGAGCTTTCGATTCCGACCATAGGAATTGGAGCCGGACCCTACTGTGACGGGCAGATCCTGGTACTGCATGATGTGATCGGACTGTTTGAAAGGTTTGTTCCAAAATTTGCAAAACAATATGCCAACTTGAATAAGGAAGCTTTAAACGCAATCCAGTCATATAAAAAGGAAGTTGATGATGGGAAGTTTCCATCAAAGGACCACAGTTTCAAGTAATTTCAACACAGCCTTGTTCCATCCATCTGGACCTGTGCCCTCTGCCTTTATGCATCCCTTTACTGTCCTGATAACGTCTTTGTTATAAGACCCGTTTTTCTTTTGAACGACGACCGGGTAATCAACATTCTGGAGCATCTCAATATCATTGGGACTGTCTCCGAGTCCAATAGTAACAACTTTCCCGAACTGCTTCTGATAAAGATTCTTCATTATGCTGACTGCCCTGCCCTTGTCACTGTTTCCCATTATATGAAAAAACTCACCCTGTGTAAAATTAAAACCTTTTGACCTTATCCGGCGTTTGAGGTGAGCAATCTCCTTACTTTTGCCATAAAAAACAAAAGGCTCATCAAAAAGTCTCTGTCCTGCCCTCTTTGCATCTGCCATACGTAAACCTGTTAACTCTGATATTTCTCTAGTACTCATATCTCCAAAACCGGACAGCTCAAATCCCTCATCACGTAACTCAGTTAATGCATCTCTCAAATCAGTATAGTCAGCACCCAGTATTATTACAGAATATTTTCCATCGTCTTTAATTTGTAATTTGTAATTTGTAATTTGTAATTCAAAGTACCCTTTGGGTATAAATATTCCTCCACCATTTTCTGAAATAAAAGGATGCCTATTGTCCAGCTCTTTCCTTATGTGCTCAATTTCCTTTTTTGTTTTACTTGAACATAAAACAAGCGGAACTGTTTTGGCTTTTATCTCTTCAAGAGCAGGCAATGCCTCTCTGTATGAATAGCTTGAATCAAGCAGAGTACCGTCAAGGTCTGTAAATATAATCAGGTTCATTTTGTGTTCGAATAAGTCATTACTATCTTACACAAATTACGAGAATGATCCATAGCAGCTTGTACGACTTTATTATAACTATTGGATATTTATGATTTTATTCTCAATATAAATTATTTCATTAATACTTGTTTACAAAACGTTCTAATTTATGTACAATTAAATACAACCAAAGTGTAAATAATGATGCTGACCCCTGATTAAAAGGTTTTTCCCTGCCTACGCTAAGAGCCCAACCTTTTAACTTCAGCCATGTCCCCTAATTGGGTCAGCATCACGATACCTTTTCATATCTTCTAACTTCCTTAAGTTTTGCAAAGAATATCCGATATAGATATAACACGATACATTTAAATATAAATATGGGATGCTGATCTTTTTGGCGTTAAGGTTTTCCCACCAATGCCGAGAACCACCTAAACTTTAGCCATGTCCCCTCAAGAGATCAGCATCCTTTTTTTTGTGCTCATCTCAATTTCTTATCAAAGAAATATATCCCTATTTATTTCCTCAAGATACCCATTGATAGTCCGATATGTATTAATAATAAGCTGCATATGCAGGTACTTTAGTTTATTTACAGATTGTCCGACAAGAGTTTAATAGGCAGCAATACATAAAGGAGGAGGTGAGGGGAAAAATTCATTAATGCAGAAAAAAACATTGAACAACTTCAGGAGGAAAAAATGAGAAAAACTATAGTAACATTAAGCATTCTAGTTTTAGTAATCGCAATGGCCGGAATCGCAATGGCCGGCAGCGTTCCCACTCCAACAGAAGCACCGGCAGGCGTAACAATGATAAGCGCTGCAGATGCTAAGACACAGATCAGTAATACCCAGGTCTTTGATATGAGAAAAGCCCTCAACTATGGTAAAGGCCATCTTCCGGGTGCTACATCAGTTCCTTACAAATGGACCAAAAAAGGCCATCCTTCACAACGTACAGGTAAATTTGATGTATCAAAACTCCCTGCAGATAAAAGCGAGAAAATTCTTTTTCATAGTGACGGACCTAATGGCTGGAAATCCTACTATGCCTCAAAAAAGGCCGCTGAAATGGGTTACACCAACGTCCTCTGGATGAGAGATGGTTTTTCAACATGGAGTGAAAAGGGTTATACCGTAGAACATTAAGATGAGAGATGGTTTTTCAACATGGAGTGAAAAGGGCTATACCGTAGAACATTAATTGGAAACATCAGGGGAGGCTCATCTCTCCCCTGATAATTCATTATTGTGAAGGTATAAGGAGAACAGGTGCACATAAAAGTCAGAATAATTCTGTCATCCATCATCTTGATTTTTCTGATCATTACATTGGGAGTAACAAACTGGATCGGCAGTAAATCAGTCGTTGCCAAAAGCACTGATTCATATTTATTAAAGAATGCAAACATGCATATGCAGGGTGTGTTCAGAGGCATCAATGAGTTCATTATTGATGAAGGAGAACCACTTTCCATTGAACTCACGAATGAACACCTTGATGGTTTTGAGCAGACGTTTAATACATTAGTTTCAATAATGAAAGACCCTGTATTCAAGAGTGCTCTGGAAGAAAAAGTTGGACCACAATGGAAACACGTAAGGGACAGTGCCAGGGCCTTTATGAAAAACAACCCATGGATCAGCGCGGATGATGACGCTGCAATGCTGCAATACGGTAAATTAACTACAGACGCAAAAAAATTATTACTGGATGTAGAAGATATAGCAATAAAATCACAGGAAATATCAAAATCCGCGGCACATAAAACAAGGATGACTGTTACGGTTGCAGCCGGATTTATTTTAGTTATTATAACGATAATTCTCGTAAATCTGTACCGGTCAATCACCACTCCAATAGATGAGTTAACCAGGATCGCAAAAGGCTTCAGCAATGGTGACTTAAGCCATTCCATGAATGCCAGCAGAAAGGACGAGTTTGGCATTCTTGGCTCTCATTTTAATACTGCAACCGGAAAGCTGACTGACATGCTGCAGAATGTTAAACATGTTACAGAAGTCTTATTGCGCAACACAGAGAAACTGAATGAATCATCAACCCAGATATCGAACAATTCACAGGAACAGTCATCACAGACATCACAGGCTGCAACGGCAATTGAAGAACTCAGNNCATTTATTGACGTTGCCCGGAGCTCTGCCAACGCTGCTGCATCATCAAAGGAAGCCAGGGAAATGGCCACCCAGGGCGGCAGCGTGGTATCAGAAGCGATCCAAGGGATGAATAATATCGCCAAATCGGTCAATGAATCTGCTCAGATGATAGAAGCGCTGGGCGTCAGGTCAGAACAGATCGGTGATATTATAAAGGTCATTAATGATATTGCAAGCCAGACCAATTTACTGGCATTAAACGCTGCTATTGAAGCTGCCAGAGCTGGAGAGCAGGGACGTGGTTTTGCTGTTGTTGCAGATGAAGTCAGAAAACTTGCAGAGAGAACAGCATCATCAACAAATGAAATCAGCGACATGATTCAGGGATTCCAGGGGGATATTCAAAAGACTGTGGAGTCCATGCAATCGGGAACAATTGCAGGCAAGTCAGGAGTTGAGCTCTCCAGCCATGCCGGTGATTCCCTGAGCCAGATAGTGGAATCAGCAAAGAGTGCATCCAGCATGGTGGAACAGATTGCAGCAGCTGTCGATGAGCAGTCAAGCACCGGAGAAGTAGTGGCATCAAATGTTGAATCAGTCGCTGTACTGATAAAGCAAACAACAGAAGAAATTAAAGATTCATCTCAGGCAGCATCTGAATTGAATAATCTCGTAATTGAGCTGAAGATTCTTGTCAGCGAGTTTAAGCTGAAACACGATACAGAGAATGCATCAGAAAAACTGAATCAGCATGACATTGGACAGACTGAGCATTTCATTGAACACAATACATAAATTTTATTCCAGATTTCAAAATTCCAAAGTCAAACATACGTTACTCATGTGTAATCTGCATTAGTCATTAAATGCGTGTACATTTCCTGTAAACACATCTCCTTACTAATTTCTGCCCAATGACCAATGTCAAAATTCAAATGTAAAATGAAGGTCAAAAGCATTTTTAATGAAATATAATTAATAGTAAAGCGGATGATATGGGTTTTATACCTGAAGTCAACGAGTTCGGCTTTTCTTATGTACGTTGCTTTAACACTGAGGCATTGGGAATGCATTTGACATTTGAGCTTTGAAATTGGTCATTTTATAATTATTATCTGCAGATCCATGACATTCGTGCCAGTTGGCCCTATAATAACCAATGAATCGACTTCCCTGAAAAAATTATATGAATCATTGTTATGCAGGTATTCCTCCGGATCAAGTCCAGCCTGTCTCGCTTTGACAATTGTATCTCCATCAACAATGGCTCCTGCAGCGTCAGTCGGTCCATCTGTACCGTCTGTTCCGGCAGAAAGCATGGTGACAGCCTTTAATCCCTCAACCTCCATGGCAAAGCCAAGGGCAAGTTCAGTATTTCTGCCGCCTTTCCCGTTCCCTGTTACCGTAACAACTGTTTCGCCCCCTGATATGAAACACAATTTACCTTTATCCCCTGATGACAACGCATCTTTTGCTTTATCAGCCAGCCATTTTGCTGCTTCCCTTGCCTCACCCGTAACTGATGATGACAGTACTTCCGTTTCCAGCCCTATAGTCCTGGCCTCTTTCACTGCTGCTTCAACAGCCTTTTGATTGCTTCCCACTATTATATTTTGTATGGACTCAAATATCGGATTGTCAGCTTCAGGTGTGTCAGGAATTTTTCCGTCATTCCCGCTTTTAAGAATATTCATTATACTCTGAGGGGCCTTTTCAAAAAGATCGTACTTTTCGATTACTCTCAGCGCATCACTGAACGTTGATGAATCTGCAGATGTAGGGCCGGACGCAATAACGTCCAGTTTATCTCCAATCACATCTGAAATTATTATACTCTTTAATTTCGCAGGATATGCGATCTCTGCAAGCCTGCCGCCCTTTACTTTTGAAAGATGCTTACGAACAGCATTCAGCTCTTCAATATCAGCTCCGGCTCTTAATAACAGATCGGTAATCGACTGCTTTTCACTCAGGCTTACACCGTCTATTGGAGATACAAGCAGCGCTGATCCCCCTCCTGATATAAGACAGAGAACAAGCGTTTCTTTACCGGCAGACTTCAACAGCTCTGTTATTTTTTCAGTTGCCTTAATTCCATTCTCATCAGGAATGGGATGGCCAGCTTCAAAGACTTTTATTTTTTTTAAATCTGAACTCTGTATTTCAGCATGTCCATATTTTGTTACGATGATACCTGCTCTGATCAGATCAACATCAATAATCACTTCTATTGCAATGGCCATCTGATATGCTGCCTTGCCGAAACCTACAACAACGATGTCCCTGATATTTTCCTGTTTCAGGCTGGAATTAATTTCTTTTGCACATTCTTTGACAATGACTTTTGGGCTTACTGCCTCAAGTGCGCTTCGAAATATGTTATTGGCAATCTCCCGGTTATTCACAGTATTCTTTTCTTGACCTATTATGTATTTGTATTTATACTTATCTTACTAGATTTTAAATATTTTTTCGGTCTTCAAAGATGTGTTTATTGCAGGCTGTGTGAGAGTTGCGATAAAATTATGGCAGATTTTCATCAGACAGGCGGCATAGCAACATTTCATAAACTAGGTACAGCCGAGCTTGAGAAAATCGAGGCTGAACTCTCCTGGTATTCCCAGGAACGTCCCATAGCACTTGTCCTGCCCTCTCTTTATTCTGAATTAAAAGCTGATGCCCTGGCTGGAATAGTCAATCAGCTTAAGAACGTCAATTATTTAAAGGAAATAATAGTAACACTTGGTCCCTGTACAAAAGAAGAGTTTGAGCATGCAAAAAAATATTTCTCTGTCCTGCCACAGGCCATTCGCATAATCTGGAACAACGGCGACAGGGTCAGTGAGGTCTATAAAACAATTAAAGCTGCCGGGCTCCAGCTTGGAGATACCGGCAAAGGGCAGTCTGCATGGATGGCATACGGTTATTTAATTGCACAGAAGAATATTAGCGTAATCGCACTTCACGACTGTGACATCCTCACATATGACCGCAGGTTGCTGGCCAGGCTCTGTTATCCCACTGCCAATCCGAACCTGAAATATGAATTCTGCAAGGGATATTACAGCAGGGTCACTGACAAGATGCATGGAAGAGTATCAAGATTACTTGTTACACCTCTTCTAAGATCACTGATCAAGATTCATGGCCACTTCCCGCTTCTCGATTTTCTGGACAGTTTCAGATATCCGCTGGCAGGTGAATTCTCAATGGATATAGATATCGCCCGTGTTAACAAGATCCCGGGTGACTGGGGGCTGGAAGTCGGGGTGCTTGCTGAAGTATACAGAAACTGTTCAGTCAGAAGAGTATGCCAGATAGATATTGCTGATAACTATGAGCATAAACACCAGGCACTGTCTCCTGATGACATGTCAACAGGGCTTCTCAAGATGTGTATAGATATAAGCAAATCCCTGTTCAGAACACTTGCTTCAGAAGGAATTGTATTTTCAAGCGGCCTTTTCAGGTCTCTCATAGCAACATATGTTAAAACTGCGCAGGACATGTTAAAACACTATGAGGATGATGCTGCTGTTAACGGACTTTTATTTGACAGACATGAAGAGAGCCTTGCCGTGGAAACATTCACACAGGGTATAAAAGTAGCATCTGAGATAATTATGAAAGATCCGCTGGGAGTGCCTTTAATATCAAGTTGGGACCGTGTTTCTTCAGCATTGCCAAAGATCATGGATCTGGTGAAACATGCCGTTGAAGAGGACAATAAATAGTATACTTACCGCACATATGACTATTGAACACATATAAAATTAATACGTATAATAATAACCAGTTAATATATATGTAAAAAATATAAACTACATGGGAGGATAAATGAGCTTTTGGGACAAAATTCAGGATGATTTAAAAAAGAACCTGCAGGAAGGTCTTGAGATTTTCAAGGAAGGCAGTTCAGTGTTCACTGACACGCTGGGCAAGTTTACCGAGGAAGGGAAGAAAAAATACAAGGTATTTAACTATAACATGAAAGTCCAGGAGGACTTTGCCAAGCTTGGTGGAGAAATATACGATCTGATAGCAAAGAATTCAAAAAACCCGCTTGGAAACAAAAAGGTAAAGTCGATCATTGCCAAGATTAACAAAATGGAAAAACAGATCTCCAGTCTTGAATCAAAAGACACGATAAAAGCAGTGAAGAAAACTACAAAAAAGACCGTAAAGAAAAGAACAGCCAGGAAAGCTGTAAGAAAGAAGAGCACAAAAAAGAAGCAGACAATAAAATCAATATGAAGCAAACTCTGATCAGCATATGTGCAGCTTCCGTCATTTTTTTTATGTTGATTAATATCAGGACGGAGTCCAGGGAAGACCAAGGGACAGTTTCAGAAGCAGTTGAAACCAGTTTTACATTGACCGGGGCCGTGCAACCCCGGGAAACACTCGAAGCAATATTCAATAAATTAAAACTTGACAGGGCAGACCTGTCAGGAATACTGACCAGTTCTAAAGGGGTCCATAATCTCTCCATGATCTCTGTTGGAAGCATGTACTCCTTTGAAATCGATAAACAGGAAAAAAAGATCCGGAAAATGCATCTGGGAATTGATGATATGTCTTTTCTCAATGTTACAAGAGAGTCTGAAGGGTTTATCTCCCAAAAAATAACATTTCCGGTAACGAGAAGAACCGGATCACTGTTTATACATATAACTGATAATCTCTCCAATGCCATGCCAAGCACCCACAAAGAATACCACAAACTGGCCTTGAAACTGTCAGATATATATGCATGGGATATTGATTTTTCAAGTGACATCAGAAGCGGAGATTCAGTCAAGATTATAGTTGAAGAGTTATGGGTGGGAGAGGTGTTTAAAGGTTATGGCAATATACTGGCAGCAGAGTTTGTAAATAACGGTATATTACATGCGGCTTACAGATATGAAAAAAATGGACATGCGGACTATTACAACAGTAAAGGCAAGTCATTGAAAAAGGCCCTTTTGAGGTCCCCTCTCAGATTTAAATATATAAGTTCAGGGTTCAGCAAAAGGCGGTTTCATCCATTACTTAGAATTTACAGGCCGCATCTGGGAGTTGACTATGCAGCGCCGACAGGCACGCCTGTCTCAGCAGCAGGCAGCGGCAAGATACTGTTTTCAGGTTATAAGGGACAGAACGGCAGGATGGTTAAAATCAAGCACAGGGGCGGCTACACTACTTATTATGGACATCTTTCAAAAATTCCGAAGAAAATCAGAAAAGGGGTAAAGGTTTCCCAGGGAGATATCATCGGTTACGTTGGAACTACAGGACTTTCAACGGGGCCGCATCTTGATTACAGGATCAAGTTTAACGGCAGGTTTGTCAATCCTCTGAAAATAAAGCTTCCCAGGGGAACATCAGTACCAAAAAAACTGATGGCTGATTTCAGGATCGTGGTTGACAGCTTTGACTCACGACTTGCTGCCATTGATCAGCCTGTAATAGCATATCGGAAAACGAGCAACACATCAGGCTGAATCCAGGGCCTCCGGATTCACCTGAATTAATAATGTTACTTCTATAAGGAATTTAAAGAAAAGGGCGTAACTTTTCCATTTCCTCACAGAACTGTTTACATGAGAGAGGAGAACAATTGGCTAAATCAGCAACATCCTTTGAATTCAAACAATGTGTAAGTATAGTCAAGTCTACGGGCCGGCATGCCAAAAATCTTAAAGAATTAAGAAAGCTGATAGCGTCTGCAGGTGATGAGTCCATAATTCATCACACACACCAGTATTTCCTTAAAGGCCATATGCTGGATTATACAAATGACTTTTCTCAGTGGGCTGGTGAATATCTTGAGGAGAGGGCGCTTGCTGAACGGCTGACAAGCATAGACCCGTATACTTTAAAATCAATTAAGGCCGTGAGAAAAGAGCTGATAAAGGAAATAGACGCTTTTCTCAAAACAGTTCCCGATCCCCGTGATGTCACCAAAGGAAATGAGTTTTATTTCAACGAAACAGTCAACCTTGTTTTTCCTGTAGGGGTAAAGACCAAAAACCTTGCGGAGTTTCTGGTTGCCCTGGAACATGTTGATCCAGGAAGCATTTATTATCACTTTTATGATTCCAGGGTCCGTCTCGGCGAAGGTGTCGTAGATGATTTTTCAAGATGGATTGAACACACACTGTTCAGAAAAAACCTCGCTGACAGAATACGGGCCATTGATCCTTTTATGCACAGTATAGAAAGTATAAGAAGTCATATCAAGGTAGTTGTTGAAGAATATGTAAGGGCAGATATGGAAGGAGTAGTGAATTGATAAAACAATACTCGGGGATCGCACCCAAGGGCGACTTACAGTTGATTCAGAATCTATGCAGGAAACTTGAAGGCAAGTCATTTCTCCATGTCAATTCGACCCGCGAAGGAGGCGGCGTTGCAGAAATCCTTAACAGGATGATTCCCCTGCTGCAGGACCTGGGTATTGATGCAAGATGGGAAGTCATAGAAGGAGATGCCAGATTTTTCGATTTTACTAAAAAAACCCACAATGCCCTTCAGGGCAACAGGGAAAAGTTTACAAAAAAAATGTGGGACTATTATTACGAGGTCAACAGAAGAAATAAAAAGAACCTGGACCTGAATGCTGACGCTGTTCTTATTCACGACCCCCAGCCTGCCCCGCTCATCGACTACAGACCCCGATCAGGCAAATCAACATGGATGTGGAGATGTCATATTGATATATCTAATCCAATGCCCGGCTGCTGGTCTAATCTTAAGAAGTATGTTATTAAATATGATACAGCAATTTTCTCTGTTACCAAGTTTGCAAAGTCCCTTCCCATTGATGAGTATATAGTAACACCATCTATCGACCCCCTGAGCGACAAGAACAAAGACCTTACTGATGATGAAATAAATGAAGTGGCCGAAAGGTTCAACATCCCCCGCGACAAACCAATCATACTTCAGGTTTCAAGGTTTGATAAATTCAAGGACCCGATCGGTGTCATCAACGCATATAAAATCGTCAAAAACTATAATGACTGCAGACTCATACTTGTCGGCAGTTCAGCAACCGATGACCCTGAAGGCGAAGCTATCTTACGTGAAGTGAAAGACTACGCTGCAGACGATCCGGACATTATTATTCTTCTGCTCCCTCCTGATAATCATACGGAGATAAATGCCATACAGAGGATGTCAGACATTATTCTTCAGAAGTCAATAAAGGAAGGCTTTGGTCTCACCGTGTCAGAGGCCATGTGGAAAGAAAAGCCTGTGATCGGAGGAGCTGTTGGCGGCATACCTTTACAGATAGTGCATGGCTTAACAGGCTTTGTTGTTTATTCTGTTGAAGGGGCAGCCTTCAGGATAAGACAATACCTGAACAATCCGGTAATGGCAAAGAAAATGGGTCGCACAGGAAAGGAGTACGTTAGAAATAATTTCCTCCTGACAAGACAGATCAGAGACTATCTGTCTCTATGGTACTGCAGCAGACATAGAGGTAAAAATGTAATCGAATTATAGCTGACAGAAAGAATGCAGTCTGTGAGCAATTCTATTCAT
>CALZMZ010000099.1 GCA_945788685.1 Thermodesulfovibrionia bacterium
ATTGTTCTTTCATGGCTTCCTTTGGCATTTCGAGCTTTGCCCCGTATTTTTCTAATTCTTCCACTTTCATAACGCCTCCTCAAATATTTAACAAAACCAAAGAATTATACTTCTATCTCATCACCATAATGCATGATAGAGCACTCTATTCCCATCTTCTCCACTTCACGTTTGAATAATTGATCATCTGCCGGATTTATATTCCTGATCCAGAAAAATGAAACATTATAATGACAGGGGATTACTTTCTTTGGTGATATGAGTTTCACTGCTTCCAATGCATCTATCACGTCCATCGTCCAAATATTCTCTCCAGCTCCACCAATTGGAAGCATTAATACGTCCGGTTTTAATCCTTCCCACTCTTTTTGCAGCAGTGAATCCCCAAGGTTGATAATGGTTTTCTCATTGGTAGTCATTTTAAAACCCATCGATCCAAGACCCGTTCTCTCTCCCGGTCCAGGATATTTTCTCTTCTTAAACCACAGGATTGGAATAACGATCGGACCATGCACTGATTTGACCGCTTCAATTTTCAGGTTACCAAGAGTTATCACATCACCTACTTCCATCGGGTGAACATCTTCGAAAGGAATCCATGATGTTAATTCTTTACCGCGTGGGTCCACAAGAAGCGTTTTACCATTTTCAATTTTTGTCAGTTCTTTGCCGCAAATTATCGGGGCCTTTGAAGCCTCCGCTACTCTATCAGATTGCCAATGATGGTCAGGATCGCCATGTGTAATTATAAGATGGGTAATACTTTCCCATTCCGATTTTGGGATCAGACTGCCAAGTTTAAATATCCACAGGTTTTGCCCCGGGTCAATGGCAATTTTCGAGTTGTCATTCTCGATAAGAAATGTGTTGTAAAGATAGTGTTTAATTTTCATATAAATCTTTCTCCAATATTAGAATGATGTTCATAATTAGACATCTTAATTCCTTTATTGCCAGACGTTAAGGATCTTCTAAGCTCGATAAGATTTGTTAATGAAAAGTATATCTCATCGACTGCAAATTGCAAGACAAAATGCACAATACATGATGTTCATCGACTGCAAATTGCAAGACAAAATGCACAATACATGATGTTTATGTATTGATTATCGATTGATATGTACAGTGATTAAGACCAGTCTTGGATAGAAGACTTTTAGATAATATTGGTAAACCTGGATCTTTCTTTAATCTGAAGATAATATGCTGTCATTAATCAAAAAGAAAATGAGAGAAAAGCAGCATCTTTCTACAATTGCCCTAGAATACAGACGACAGATACCGGACCACGAATTCCGGACTACCCCTACTCAACCCATTTAACAATATTATCTATATTATCACGGTCTGTTCTGAGGGCTTTTTCCGCGGCCTCTTTGTCAGGGTATCCGATTGATATACCGAGGACAAGGCGTTTAGTGTCAGGAATATCCAGAAACTTTTTTATGTCCGGCGCATAGTCGGTTGCAACAGCCTGGGGCACTGTCCCGAGGCCGGAGGCATGGGCAGCAAGCATTAATGTCTGGGCAAAGAGACCGATATCAAATAATGACCAGGGAGTAAGGCTTTTGTCCTGATAAAGATACATGGCATGGGGTGCGCCGTAGAAATTAAAATTTACTTCCTTTGATTTTTTTAAAACAGCAGGGTCGCTGAAATCAATCCCTGTGGCAGCGGTACGTTTTTTCATCAGATCATCAATTCGCGCCTGTTCAGATGCGGGCCATGAAAGAGGTTCGGGAATATCAGGGCAGGGCTTTGTCCCTTTTTCCAGCAATTCCACCAGCATTTTTGAAAGAGCCAGCTTTTTATCACCAGAAAGTATTATTACTTCCCATGGCTGGGTGTTTTTATATGAAGGGCTGTGCTTTGCTGTGTTTATAACATCCATCAGTAATTCTTTAGGTACCTGATCAGGCATGAATTTCCTGATACTCATCCTGGTTTTTATACATTCAATAGTGTCCATATGTTATCTCCTCTATACCACTACAAGGTTATCTCTGTGAATCACCTCATCCGAGTATTTATATCCAAGGGCTTTTTCTATCTCAGAGGTCTTCTTACCCTTGATTGATTCAAGGTCTTTTGAGGAATAGTTGGTCAGCCCCTTGGCGATTTTCTTTCCGCCTTTATTAAGACACCTGATATAGTCTCCAACCTCAAAATTTCCTTCCACTTTTGATATGCCGGAGGGCAGAAGGCTTTTGCCTTTTTTTGTTAATGCATGTACTGCACCGTCATCAAGATAGATCGCTCCCTTTGCCCTTACTCCATAAGCGATCCATCCCTTTTTGGACGACATGCGCTGTTTTTTTGGCTCAAACATAGTGCCGACCTTTTTACCGTCCACAAGCTTTGTAAGCAGCCCGGCCTTCCTGCCGTTGATAATAACAACAGGGATACCGTGGTCATTGGCCTGTTTTGCTGCAAGCAGTTTTGAATACATTCCTCCTGTGCCTACAGCACTTCCTTTACCGCCTGCAAGCATTTCAATATCAGGGGTGACCTTTTTAACTGATCTGATTATCTCAGCACCCTTACGGGTCGGATTTTTTGTGTACAGCCCATCGACATCCGACATTATTACAAGCATGTCAGCCTCAACAAGGCCTGCTGCAAGGGCGGCCAGCATATCATTGTCACCGAACTTGATCTCATCAACTGCAACAGGATCATTCTCATTTATTAAGGGTATAACACCGTAACTGATCAGGGTGAACAGGGTGTTCTTGGCATTTATATACCGTACACGGTTTGCAATATCCTCTCTTGTAAGGAGAACCTGTGCTACCTTTTTCTTAAACTCCGCAAAGTTATGCTCATAGGCCCACATGAGACTTGACTGTCCAATAGCCGCTGCTGCCTGTTTGAGCTTAATATCATGCGGTTTGCCCTTGAGGCCAAGTTTCTTCAGTCCTGCGGCAACTGCGCCGGAAGAAACAAGCACCACTTCATGCCCTCTGTCCATAATGCCGGATATATCTTTTGTAATTGTGCGCAGCCTTCTTGTGTTAAGCCCCTGCTCTGCAGAGGCCAGGATGTTGCTGCCGATTTTTATAACCAGACGTTTCATAATCAGGGTTTAAGGTTTAGGGAACAGGGATAAGGGACAACGTTTACTGACACCTGTCTACTGTTTCCTGTTTTTGTTCTCCTCCACTTTTATGGCCAGATACTGGACCAGTTCATTAACTCCCGCACCTGTAACAGAACAGATCGGGAAAAAATCATAGTGTTTATCTTTACAATAATCTGTAAGCCTGTCAAGTCTTTCACCGTTACCTTTAATATCAAGCTTTGTGCCTGCAACTGCCATTGGCTTGTCCATAATTTCAGAGCTGAACAGTTCGAGTTCGTTATTGATCTTTTCCATATTATCAACCGGGTCCCCCTCTGCCATTTCTGATATGTCAACAAGATGCAGAAGAATAGTTGTCCTTTCTACATGCCGCAGAAACTGAAATCCAAGTCCGCTCCCCTGTGATGCGCCTTCAATCAATCCCGGGATATCAGCTATAACATAACTGCTGAACTCTTTGTATTTCACAACCCCCAGATTCGGTACAAGTGTGGTAAAGGGATAGTCGGCAATCCTGGGCCGTGCTGCAGACACTGATGATATAAGTGTAGACTTGCCTGCGTTTGGCAGACCGATCAGGCCGACATCGGCAAGAAGCTTCAGTTCAAGGGTGAGGTTCATTTCCTCTCCCGGTTCTCCCGGCTGTGCATACCTTGGCGTCTGCCTTGCAGGGCCTTTAAAATGGGAATTACCAAGACCGCCCCTGCCGCCTTTTACAGCAATAAACTTCTGTTCATCCTCTGTAAGATCGAACAGCACTTCGCCGGTTTCATATTGCTTCACAAGAGTTCCCATCGGAACAGGGATAATAAGGTCCTTGCCGCTGCGACCGTGTCTGTCTCTGCCCATTCCATGCTGGCCTTTTTCCGCCCTGTACTGCTGCTGGTATTTGATATCAAGCAGAGTATTAATATTGTGCTTTGCTATAAAAATTATATGACCGCCCCTGCCGCCGTCACCCCCGTTTGGTCCGCCCCTGGGGATGAATTTTTCCCTGCGGAAGCTGACGCAGCCTTTTCCGCCGTCTCCTGCTTTTACATAGATTTTTACCTGGTCAATGAATTTCATTATTCTTAGCAATACCTTATTGAATTCAAGGATATATGATACAGGAAAATTTCAATTGTTACTTTTTTGAGGAACAGAGAATCAACAGCATCAGGGGTGGAGCCCATAAAAAAAGGCGAGCATTTAACTCGCCTCTGGATTGTCTTATGAAGAGAAAATTAATTAACGCTTTGTTCAACCGGATAAACGCTAATCTTCTGTCTTTTTTTGTCGTAACGTTCAAACTTGACTGTGCCGGTAATCAGAGCAAAAAGAGTGTCATCTTTTCCCTTGCCAACGTTAAAACCGGGATGAAACTTTGTTCCCCTCTGTCTGACAAGTATGTTGCCTGCTTTTGCAAGCTGTCCGCCGTAAATTTTTACGCCCAGTCTTTTTGACTCACTGTCACGACCGTTTCTTGTGCTTCCAACACCTTTTTTATGAGCCATACTGCATCCTCCAGATCCTGAAACCCTTTGACGGGATGTTAGTTCAATGTTATTTTATTAATCTTTACCGAGGTGTACTGCTGCCTGTGGCCCCTCAGTTTTCTGTGGTTTTTTCTGAGCTTCTGTTTAAAGACAAGAACCTTTTTATCCTTGGCAGTGCCGATTACATCAGCGCTTATCTTTGCAGAAGCAATATAAGGAGTTCCATAAGAAATATTATCACCGTCAGATACCATCAGCTGCGTACATCATATTCCTCCAATTCAAAGATAGACATTATTTTTAACATAAAGACAGAAATAATGTCAATTTCAACAGGGGTTATCATATATATTTTTTAATTTCGATTATAATATAGCAATTATGGACAAGCTGATCTTATATGATATCGACGGTACGCTGATTTCTGCAGGCGGCGCTGGTGCGAGGTCCTTAAACAGGGCATTTCACAGCCTCTTTGGAGTAGAAGAGGCATTCAGGACCATATCCATGGCCGGAAAGACAGATCCCCAGATTATGCGTGAGGGTCTTAAACTGCACAGGCTGGACCATCTGGACGGCAATGTGGATAAAATGATCGAGCAATACCTCTTTTTTCTCAGGAAAGAGATCGAAAATCCGATGAGGCATATTATGCCCGGCATACAGGAATCTCTTGATTTGTTCGGGAGCAAAGGAATGACAATCGGTCTTTTGACAGGGAATCTGGAAAAGGGTGCAGAGATAAAACTGGGACCGTTCGGGATTTTGGATTATTTTAACTCAGGGGCATTTGGCAGTGACCATGAAGACCGAGATAAGCTTCTTCCGATCGCGATAGAGAAATACAAAAAACAGGGACTGGACTTTTCGCCAAAAGACTGTTATATAATCGGTGACACCCCCCGTGATGTTCAGTGCGCCAGGATACACGGCGCATACTGCATTGCTGTTGCAACAGGACCTTATTCAGTTGACGACCTTCGCAATACAGACGCAGACATTGTTTTTGAGACCCTTGAGGATGTTGAGGAGTGTTACAGGTTCATCGTGAATAAGTGATCACATCCCCGAATCTCTGGAACCATTGCATGATTTTTCTCTTTAATAATATCACGTCATCTGTTAAATTAAAAAAAGGTTAAACCTTGATAAGGTCTGGTAGATGTATGTTTATGGTTAGATCAATAAATATGACTGTTGCGTTCCTTGCATTTTTATTAACACCATTGCTGGTTGCGCAGGCCGGAACTGATCCTATAGTGCTGGTCAGAGGGACCCAGGCAGATTATGTTCTTGTAAAAAAATCCTCTAAAGAACTCACCCTTTTTTCAGGTACAGATATCATAAAGACTTACAAGATTGCCCTTGGAAAAAATCCAGTTGGACATAAAGTAAAGGAAGGTGATCAAAAGACACCTGAAGGCATGTATTTTATTGACACCAGATATGCAAACAGCAAATATCATCTTGCACTGCATATTTCATACCCTGATGCAATTGATGTTCAGAAGGCCCGAAGCCTTGGCAGTCCGCCTGGCGGCGGGATCATGATCCATGGCACAGGGGATGAATACGAATGGATGGGTAAACTGCATGCATCCATTAACTGGACAGACGGGTGCATTGCTGTTACGAATAAAGAGATTGAGGAGATATGGCAGCTTGTGCCTGATGGTACGCTTATTGAAATAAGGCCCTGAATAAGAGGGACATAGGTCTGAAAAATTCCATGAGAAGTTCCATATTATTTATAATAATATTATTCATTCCTGCTGTGACATCAGCGATGAGTGGCAAACCGTCGATTAAGCAGGAATATCTCTTCGAGTATTCCCATATCAACTTTGCATGGGGTTTTCAGATGTCAGGAATGTATATTGATAAGCAGGGGAATATCTATTCATATAATCATAGTCACTCACCCTGGAAGCCATCGAAGGAGAGATCTCTGACTGAAATAGACCTGCAGAATAAGTTTTCTCACAAAAATGAACTGGTGACGAGTATAGATACATCTGTACTTGAAAGAATGCATAAACTTATCAGTCCTGCAGGTGACGGAGAGACTGTCAAATCACAAAAGAAATGTTTTGATGCTGGAAGCAGCATTTATACTGCTTATTTGTTTGATAGCAAAACAGGACAGTACAAACCTGTGCTTCTTTATCAGAGCGGTGACAGGCCGCAAAAGAATGTATCTGATGAAGCCAGGGTTTTGTATGAGTGGCTATTTGAAGTATTTGGGAACAAACCGAAAAACTGCATACCATAAAATCACTTCGCCCTGTGTCAAACTTGCCGTAATCTCAATTTTATTGCAATTAATGCCGATGAGAACATACATGGTTATTTTCCCATGACGATTTTTGTCATTTGCCATGCAGGCGAATTGGGTATAAGGAATCATTATGATTATTTATGCAGATATATGACTCTTTTTTTGGGAGATAGACAGTGGCTACTGAACAGACAGTTTTATTTGTAGATGATGAAAAAAATGTTCTTACGTCTTTGCGACGCCTCTTTTATGATGACGGCCCGAACCTGCTCTTTGCAATAAGCGGAGCAGAGGGACTTGAGATACTGAAAAATAATAATGTGGACCTCGTAGTCTCTGATGTTCGCATGCCTGAAATGGATGGCATAGAATTTCTCAAACAAGTAAAGACATTATATCCCCATATCGTAAGAATTTTTCTGAGCGGATATGCAGATAAAAAAGCTGTAGTGCAGGCGCTGTCAGAGGGGTGCGCCCAGCAGCTTCTGGCAAAGCCCTGGAATGATGAGGAACTGGGCAATGTTATTTATAAGGCGCTTCTTCAGGCCGCTGAACTCAAATCAAAGAACGTTGGATTGCAAAGGGTAATAAATTCTTTATCATCGCTTCCTCCCATGCCCGGCACATACATGGAACTCAGGGAATGCCTGTCCAGGAAAGATACCATGTATATTGACAGGATATCAGCTATCATCAGCAATGATACTGCTGTGTCTGCAGAAATCCTGAGATGGGCCAATTCAGCACTGTTTGGACAGACAAGCAGGGTAGATACCGTAGAAAGAGCTGTTGCTGTTCTTGGGATGGACATTGTAGAAGGGCTGGTATTGACTCAATCTTTTTTTCGTAACCTGTCTGACGTTTCCGTGAAAATCCCGGGATTTGATCTTGCTGATTATCAGACGCACACAATATCATGCGGTATATTGTCCCGGCTGCTGATCAGAAAACTTTCTGATAATACTGAAGATGCAGACAGGGCATTTACAGCCGGGCTTCTCCATGACATGGGAAAATTGCTGGAGCAGAACTTTTTTACAAGAGAGTTTAAAAATATAATCAGTGCTGCAAAACAGAGGAATACGGTCATTACTGAAATCGAGTATGAGATTTTACAATCTACCCATGAAGAAATTGGCAGCCAGCTTGCTCAGTGGTGGAATATGCCCTCTTTTATTATTAATGTGAACCGCTGGCACCATAAACCCCATCTCTGCAGTGTGGACATGGACATTGTTGCAGCTGTTCATGTGGCGGATATTCTTGTTCACATGTTTGAACTCGGATCGAGCGGCAATTTCCGTATACCCTGGCAGGATCATGAAATCTGGTTACGCTTTGATCTTACAGAAAATATGATAAATTCACTGAAAGATGAAGTTATGAAATCACTGCCCGATCAGGAATCTGCAGCATCTTCAAGCGGGTAAGCTGGTAACCGGATCACACATTAAACTTAAAATTAATAATGTCCCCATCTTTGATTTCGTAGGTCTTGCCTTCCAGACGGGCCAGGCCTTTTTCCTTAACCTTGACCATTTCACCATCTGACGCAATGAAATCATCATAGCTGACCGTCTCGGCGCGAATAAAACCTCGCTCTATATCCGAATGAATTTTACCGGCAGCCTGCTGTGCAGCAAGACCTTTTTTGATTGTCCAGGCCCTGACCTCATCCTTGCCGACAGTCAGAAATGAAATCAATCCAAGTGCGTCATATGAAACATGACAAAGTCTGTGCATGGCAGGCTCTTCAATACCAAGATCATCAAGGAACGCTTCTGCTTCATCAGAAGGCAGCTGTGCTATTTCCATCTCGATTTTTCCGCACAGTGCTATGACAGGAGGGACAGCTCCCAGACCTTTTTCTTCAAAGTAAGTCTCTATGTCGTTTTGAAGAGCTTTGATTTTATCTGAATTAATATCTCCTTCATCAATATTCAGTACAATGATCTCTGGCATTGTGGTAAGGAACTGATAGGGGAGCATCTGCCTCTGTTCGTCATCATTGAACTGTATATCTCTCAAGGATGTTTCTTTTTCAAGGGCCTCCTTGCATTTTAAGAGCAGGCCTTTATCTGAGTCATCTTTTTTCTTTCCTTTCTTTGCCTGCTCTTCTATCTTCTCAATCCTCTTTTCAACAAACTCCAGATCACCAAGGATAAGCTCATCCTCGAATGAAGATACATCCCTGAGAGGATGTATGCTATTCATGGGATGAATAATTGAGTCATCTTCAAATGCCCGCACTACATGAACAATTGCGTCAGAGTCCTTGATAAGATTGAATATCTTTGCGTTCTGTGTGACATCGCCAGTCGTAATTCCGAGGTAGTCGATATACTCAACTGTGGCATATGTAGTTTTTTTCGGCTCATATATTTCTGTCAACCTGTCAACCCTGCTATCAGGGATTTTAACAATTCCATGATGAGGCTCAACCTCGGAAGAGATAGATGTGGGATAAGCTGTGGTTTCAAGCTCCTGACCGGTAAGGGCGTTGAAGACCGTTGTCTTGCCTGAGTTGGAAAAGCCTGTGATGATTAATTTCAATTAATACCTCTATAGAGAGTCTGTGTATAAACTCTTTGTGTTTGTCATTCCCGTGAAAACGGGAATCCAGACTAGTCCCCGCAAAAGCGGGGAACTATAAATGAACTAGGTTCCCGTTTTCACGGGAAACCCTGGATTCCCGACCAACAGACCTCGGGAATGACGGCTTAATATTTGACTTTAAAGCACAGATGCTATTTAACTGCCTTGAATGCCTGAAAGGCAGCACGTGCTGTTTTATTGATATCTGCAGTAGTATGGGCCAGAGACATAAAACCTGCTTCATAACCTGACGGTGCAAGGTTAACACCCAGGTCAAGCATTTTTATAAAAAACTTTGCGAAGGTGGCCATGTCCGTTTTTGCAGCATCCTCGAAATTGTAAACCTCTTTATTGGTAAAGTAAGTGCAGAACATTGTACCCGCCCTGTAAAATTTTGTTGCTATGCCTGCACGCTTTGCTGCATCCCTGAGTGCGTCTTCAAGGGCAGATGATTTTGACATAAGCTTTTTATACGTAACTGGTTTTGAAAGTATTTTTAATGTTTCAATACCTGCAGTCATTGCAAGCGGGTTGCCTGATAATGTACCGGCCTGATAAACCGGTCCGTCAGGCGAGATCTTTCTCATGATCTCTTTCCTGCCGCCATATGCACCGACCGGGAGACCGCCGCCGATTACTTTACCGAGGCAGGTCATATCAGGTTTGATCCTGAATGCCTTTTGTGCCCCTCCGTAAGAAACCCTGAATCCTGTCATGACTTCATCAAAGATAAGAACGATCCCGTATTTTTTTGTGATCTTTCTCAATCCTTCAAGAAATCCGGGCTTTGGCAGGATGCAGCCGCTGTTACCAACAACAGGTTCAAGAATTATACAGGCAATATTCTTCCCTACTTTTTCGCAGGTTTTTCTCACTGCATTAATATCATTGTAAGGAACTGTAATGGTGTTTCTTGCATAATCCTTTGGAACGCCGGGGCTCGTAGGAACACCAAACGTTGCTGCTCCTGATCCGGCCTTGACCAGCAGTCCATCAGCATGTCCGTGGTAGCAGCCCTCAAACTTTATTATCTTATCTCTTCCAGTAAACCCTCTCGCGGCCCTTATGGCGCTCATGGTTGCCTCAGTACCGGAATTGACCATTCGTATGATCTCCATTGAAGGGTATGCTTTTTTAATCATTGATGCGAGGTCTATCTCTAAAGGGGTGGGAGCACCAAAGCTGGTGCCATTGTCCGCTGCCTTTTTAAGAGCACTTGTTACCTTTGGATGTGCATGGCCGAGTATCATCGGGCCCCATGAAAGGACGTAATCTATATATTCATTGCCATCAACATCATGGATTTTTGATCCTTTGGCAGAATTGATAAAAATCGGATTACCTCCGACCGCCTTGAATGCCCTGACCGGACTGTTAACACCACCGGGAATGATGCGTTTTGCTTTTGTAAAACATTCCTTTGATTTCCTGTGATTCAATGCCATGGATGACTCCTGTAAATAAAGTTTATTGCAAGCTTTTTATTTAACAATAATTAGAGGCGGGTTGTCAAAAAGAATGATTCTGCTTAATGTTAATGAAGAAATCAGCTAAACATTCATTCAGGAATGTTTAGCTGATTGTGATTTATGTGTTTAAGGCATAGACCAGGGCGAACAGCAGTTCGCCCCTACAGGTTTTTTGAGGTTTATTTTTTTGCATAAGTGATGGCAGAAATAATAGCCCCCTGGGGGTCCTGAAATGCAAACATCCTGCCGACATCCGGAATGTCTGTAAGAGGAACAATGGTCTTTGCACCCAGTTCCTCTGCCTTTTTTGCTGTGGCATCGACGTCATCTACCGTTACGTATATACCCCAATATGGTGGAGTTCCTTTTGCCTGCTCAGGTATAGGCATGATGCCTCCGACCTGGTCATCACCTGCCTTGACAACGGTATAGGTCATACCCCCCATTGGCATATCCTCGGTTTCCCATCCAAATACCTCAGAGTAGAATTTTTTTGCTGCTTCCGGGTCTGTTGTCATCAACTCAGACCAGCTGAAAGCCCCCTGCTGTTTGAAGACATCTGTCATGGTTACCTCCTTAATTGATTGATGGTTATTATATTGAAGTGATTGTATTAAGAATTATACCACTATATATTTGGAGGTACATGATATGTATCATATATGGATCATCTTCAAAAGAGTTGCAATAATGTAAGGGTGCAAGGGGTCAAGGAGTCAAGTGAAATACTAAAAAATATCAGAACATTCTTCAGGAATTTGCTCAGTCATGAAATGATACAGTTTTGAAACAGATAATATTGAAAGGAACAGTAGTCAGGCCGTGAAATGAGGTTAATGATTTTAGCAAGTTATCACTTGAACCCTTGAATCCTGGAATCCTAGAACCCTTTTTTGCACCTAAACGGGAGAATATCTTCATATATTAAGGCGGAGCACCAAAGAACGGTTACTTCCCTAATGCCCTGATACTCCTTATCCTCTCAAGCACAGGAGGGTGGGAGTAATGAAATAACGAATAAAGCGGATGGGGGTGCAGGTTTGATAAATTGTCTTTTGAGAGTTTGACCAGAGCACTTATCATGCTTTCCCTGTTACCGGTCTTTTCAAAAGAATATTTGTCAGCCTCATTTTCATGTCTTCTGGAAACCTGATTGAAAAGAGGGCCAAAGGGAAATGA
>CALZMZ010000100.1 GCA_945788685.1 Thermodesulfovibrionia bacterium
AAGGTGGTAGGCAATGTAAAGAGAAATCAGAGCGATCACTTCGGTAACAGCGATATGCTTTAAAACGTGTTTCTTTTTCCAGTGCCCTGCTTCATGGGCCAGTACGGAAATGATCTCATCATAATCCATCTTTTCGATGAGGGTATCATAAAGTACTATCCGTTTCACTTTGCCGATTCCGGTAAAGTAGGCATTTGTGTGCTTTGTCCTCTTTGATGCGTCCATCTTAAATACCCTGCTGACCTTGATCCCGACCTTCTCCATCAGTTCACGTATGCCGCTTTCAAGCTTTTCATCTTCGATCGGAGAGAACTTGTGAAATAAAGGCTCGATCACATAGGGAGCTATATACATCATGAAAATGCTGAATGCAAAAAAGAAACACCAGACCCAGAGCCACCACAGATCAGGGCTTTTCTGAACAATAAAGAGCCCTGCGGAAATCAGGAGTGCCATCAGTATGGTTGAAATTATCAGTGACTTAATCGTGTCCGTTACCCACAGCTTAAATGTCATGGTGTTAAACCCGTATTTATTTTCAATCTTAAAGGTATTGTAAAGACCGAAGGGGATCGAAATGATTGTTTCAGCATAGGTGATTAACAGGAAGAAGACAAGACCGGTAAGAATAAAATTCATGTTCAGAGAAACAATCCATGAGTTATAGATGTTGAGCAGTATTAACATAAAGATGATAAAAATAATATTATTGAATACAGATGATATGAAACCGAAATTTGTATGCTCAACATTATAGTCTCTTGTTTTACTTAACAAATCCTGATCAATATGACCTTTGAATTCACCCGGGATGATGGAACCGTATTTTTTTAAATGCGAAAGATTGAGATAATCGAGCCAGTATCCAAAAGCCACGATTGCTACATATGCTGCAATAATTAATATTAAATAAATATCCATGATAATTATTCTGCTGTAGGGGCACGTTGCAACGTGCCCCTATTTTTCATATACGATATTAAAAACGCTACAATATACAAAATATCTCCTGTTATTAACAATCCATATTTATACGGTTCAGGCATCTGCTGACGAAGAGTAGCTCCGGTATCATACATGAATGAATAGAGAATTATAAACGTTGCTGCAATCGCAATAACAAATGCAATCGGTGCGGGGCTGAATTCATAACCTTTATGAATGGACCTTATAATCATGACACTGCATAGCATCATTATTATAGAGATTGAGACAGGTGCCATAACCGGTCCTATCCAGGGTAATGGAATGAGGAACAGGATGTCCCAGTCCAGTAAAGTATCAGGCCAGTTGATGAGCACCTTCAGCCAGACATAATAAAAAATGTCCCATACTCCAAAGATAAATATTAAATAAGCAAATCGCTCCCAGAATTTCTTTGCAGAAATATGGGCAACGGTCATAAGCATTACAATTGTGGCAACCTCACGGCAGACCTCAATAATGATTTTATAATCTGTCAGCGGTTTTAAGGGGAATGCAAATCCTTCAGGATAATAGATTGCCCGAAGATAGACAACAACAGCCGATTCAACAAAGGCCATTGCGATTGCAAAGAGGGAGAGCCAGAGAAATTTATTAATATATCTTGGTGAGGTCATATAAACGTAATTCCTCTCCCCTGGCGGGAGAGGGTTAGGGTGAGGGGGTTATACAATGGTCACCCTCCCCTTATTCCCCTCCCGTCAAGGGAGGGGATGCACGATTGTAAGTTTGTCCATATTTCAAAGCTCCAATTTAAAGAGAGATTCCGGATTTACGCTTACTCCATTTAATTTCACACTGAGATGAAGGTGTGGGCCTGTTGCGCGGCCTGACATGCCGACAAGACCTACGGTCTGACCTTTTGCAACTTTATCACCCTTTGCTGCCCTGAATTCAGATAAATGCATGTATACCGCGTAAAGTCCCATGCCGTGATCAATGATTAATGTATTGCCTCCATAAAAGAGGTCTTTATTTAATACGACAGTGCCTGCATTTAAGGACTTTACCGGGGTCCCCTCTTTTCCCCTGAAGTCCATACCTCTGTGCACACTGGTCTTCTTTTTGTTCATTATCCGCTTCACGCCAAATTCGGTTGAAATCTCAGTCGATAAAGGTTTTGAGAAGCCGCCATTCCATTTTTTATCATTATTTAATTTCCATATGTTATTAAGAAGCTCTGCTTCGTCTGCAGCCCGTTTCTGGTTCTCAGGGCTTAAGGTGACTTTGCCTTCGGGCAAGGTGAGGTGTATGGTTTCAAACTCTTTGGATTGTACGGTTACCGTTGATGGAAATGTATCTTCACCCACATTAACAAGCAAATTGTACTTGCTCGGGGTGGTATTAACATCAACAGGCACAAAAGCTAAAAGACGATTATTCTCTGTCCTGTGCAGTTTTATGGTTTTTCCCATAAACTCAGCGCTTGCAGATGTATACGGTCCGGCCGCGGTCTGTAACAGAAAAATGTCACCCGGTGAAACAGTTTCCGGAGTTACCATAACATGAAATGCCAGAACATGCGCAGGCATACAAATCAGTATGAAAATGATGGAAAGTTTATGTATATAGTTAAATGACAAAGTAATTTATTATATCAAAAATGAAAAAGCTTGATCAGGGCGAATCGTGTTGAGGTTCAACCTCTTTGGAGGTTGAACCTCGGCCCGTGTCCAGTTCTTCCAGCAATCCCTTCAACTCATCGTAAACCGTATTCCATTTTTTCCCTTTCAGGTCAAGCTCTACCCCACCTTCAGGAAGAAATTTTATCATGCCTTTGCGGGTGGTATGAAGGGCAAAGAGCATATCAGGAGTAACCTCTGTCTCCTCAGCAAAGAGGACCCTGTATTTTCCGCCGGCATTATGAATTCTCGTAATCATCAATTTGGAAGCCATGACCTTGAGCTTCATGATATCGATCAGGCGTTTCGTCTTTTCAGGCGGCGGGCCGAACCTGTCCTTGAGTTCATTGAGGATCTTTGACAGGATTTCAACTTCCTTTGCTGTTGCGATTTTTCTGTATAAGCTCAGTCTCAGTTCAGGACTCTCTATATAATCTTCAGCAATCATGGCCGTTATATTCAGGTCAAGTTCGGTTTCTATTTTTGGAGACACTTTTTCTCCCTTTAACTCTGACACTGCTGTCTCAAGCATATTCATATACATATTAAAGCCTATGGCGCTGATATGTCCGGACTGTTCAGCGCCGAGGATATTTCCTGCACCCCTGATCTCAAGGTCTTTCATGGCAAGTCTGAAACCCGCGCCGAGATATCCCATCTCCTGAATGGCCTGGAGTTTTTTCCTGGCTTCTTCTGTAATGATGTCTTCACCGGGGATAAGCAGATAGGCATAGGCCTTGACGTTTGAACGGCCTACCCTGCCCCTTAACTGGTAAAGGTCTGCCAGTCCAAACCGGTCTGCTCGGTTAATGATTATGGTATTGGCTGACGGGACATCAAGACCGGAACCTATAATGGCAGTTGATACAAGGATATCTATCTCTTTATGAAAGAATTTGTGCATCACCTGTTCCAGTTCCTTTTCTTTCATCTGTCCGTGGGCAATGCCTATCCTTGCCTCCATGACAAGGTCCTGGATAAAATTCCCGATCTGATAGATGTCTTTAATCCTGTTATGTACAAAAAAAGCCTGGCCTCCCCTTGCTAGCTCTTTGGCAAGGGCATCCCTGATTATATCAGCGCCAAATCTTGCAACGGTGCTCTTGATGGCCATCCTGTCTTCAGGCGGTGTCTCAATGGTGCTCATTCCCCTTATGCCAGAAAGGGCCATATGAAGTGTCCTAGGTATAGGGGTGGCTGACAGACTCAGTACATCCACATTAGACTTCAATGCCTTGATCTTCTCCTTGTGGGTCACACCGAATTTGTGCTCTTCATCAACCACGAGAAGTCCAAGATTAAAGAAGTTGACTTTCTTCCCCAGCAGTCCATGCGTTCCGATAATTATATCTATATCTCCGGCAGCCAGAGATTTTAAAGTTTCATTCTGTTCAGTCCTGGACTTGAATCGGCTCAGAAAATCTATCTTGATCGGAAAAGCTGAAAATCTTGTTATAAAGTTCTCATAGTGCTGCTCGGCAAGAATGGTTGTTGGTACTAATACAGCAACCTGTCTGCCGTCATAGACTGCCTTGAAACAGGCCCGCACAACAACTTCTGTCTTTCCATATCCCACATCACCGCATAACAGCCTGTCCATGGGCAATGGTTTTTCCATGTCCCGTTTTATTTCATTAATAGAAGTAAGCTGATCAGGTGTTGGTTCATAGGGAAAGAATCCGTCAAACTCGTTGTGCAGATCAGTATCATCGGAAAACACATTGCCTGTTGCAGAAGTACGGCGGGCATAGATTTTAATCAGCTTCTCTGCCATATCTTTTATCTTCTTTTTGACTTTCTGTTTTGTTCTCTGCCAGGTCTTGCCGCCCAGTTTGTCCACTCTCGCCTTTATCCCTTCCGGGGCATTGTATTTCTGAACATAGTTGATCCGCTCAAGCGGTACAGACAGGGTGTCACCGCCAAGGTATTCTATTGTGATAAAGTCGTCCTCAAAACCTTCAATCCTTTCTTTTTTAATGCCTGTAAATTTTCCGATGCCGTGTTCAATATGCACCATATAATCGCCTTCCTTAAAGTCTTCAATTGAGGATATCAGGTCTGATACATTTGATTTTCTTGATGGTTTAAACTTTGGCCGCTCACCGAATATATCACTTTCACCAAGCACTATGACATCGCCAAAAACAAAGCCCTTGCTTATATCACCGACCGTGATTACAGGGCTGTACCGTTTCCTGATCACTTCGCTGGGTGCAATAATATCAGCTGTTAAATCCTGCTCCATGAAAAGTTCTCTTAATCTTTTTGCCTGACTTTCAGAAGAGCAGACCATAACAATATAATGGTTACGGCTCATCTTACCTGCTCTGAGCACAAAATCATCAAGCGATGTTCGTTCTTCCCGTAAAAGGCGCAGTCCTGTTGCAGATGTAAGACCTATGTTAAACCCCTCACCCTCCAGCGGGAGAGACCTGAGTTTTATAATGTCCCGTTCCTGCAGAAGATCACTTAATTCAGAGTGCTGCCTCTCTATATCATCAGGCTCATCAAGCATGATCAGGTGTTCCTTCAATAGATCGAAAATATTCGTGCCTTCTTCAGGTTCGGCAGCAGGGCAAATCTGAACATCATGTATCTCTTCAACCGACAATTGAGTACCTACATTAAAAAAACGAAGAGACTCTATTTCATCTCCAAAAAACTCTATCCTTAGAGGATGCTCTTTATCCGGTGAATAGACATCTATTATTCCACCTCTGACACTCATTTCCCCTGCTGATGCTACAACAGGAACTGTGAGATAACCCAGCTTCATCAGGTTGCCTGTGACATGATCTCGTTCAATCGTCAGTCCCCTTGTCAAACTGACAACAGGGAACTCTTCTTTTGCCCATAATGGTGCACGTGCTGCATCCACAGATGAGACAAACCTGGCCTGTCCCTTTGAATACAACTCCTTAAGGCTCTTCATTCTTTCTCCTGTTCCGGGCTCATTAATCAGGATGGGAGTTTCGACAGAAAGGACCCGCGACCAGAATACAGTGTCGGAATGGAACTGAGTTGCCTTTTCTTCGGATGATGTAATCAGCAGGTAGGGCTTTTTTAAAGAACATGCCAGCAGTGGTCCTGATGACCCTGCAAGGGACGTTACTGATCTGGCTTCCGAATTTTCAATGGCAGAAAGGGCTTTTTCGAAAACAGAGAGATCAAGCGGCATGAGATGAGTATACCAGATATCTGAAATGTGCAGACCCCACACCACCCATTGGTACGTATAAGATTAATCATGTATTATTGATCCTATATATGCTGCAACGAGTTTCCATATACCCGCTCTTATTAGTAAACTTCATCGGAACACTGGGGTTCAGCA
This sequence comes from Thermodesulfovibrionia bacterium, assembly GCA_945788685.1. Classification (GTDB taxonomy): domain Bacteria; phylum Nitrospirota; class Thermodesulfovibrionia; order UBA6902; family UBA6902; genus CALZJD01. Next base: position 5,941 of record CALZMZ010000100.1, read on the forward strand.
TTATCCTGCCTTTTCTTGTCTTTCTTATTGAGAAATTCGGCGGCAACGCGATTATATATGGCATTGCAAGTGCGACCTATCCCTTATTCCAGCTCATCGGTGCGCCGGTCCTGGGAAGATGGTCTGACATGTACGGCAGAAAGAGGATCCTCTTTCTCAGCCAGTCAGGCACCTTTGTGTCATGGGTCATATTCCTTGCTGCTTTATTTCTGCCGGTCAATGAACTGCTCAGCATTGATTCAGCCATACTGGGCAGGTTCACCCTGACGGTGCCTCTCATCATTATATTTATAGCCAGGTCGCTTGACGGCCTGACGGGTGGTAACATTTCGGTTGCCAATGCATATCTTTCTGACATAACCGAAGAAAAAGACAGGAGCAGCAACTTCGGCAAGATGTCGGTTTCGTCAAACCTGGGTTTTATTGTAGGTCCTGCACTTGCAGGTGTATTGGGAGCCACGGTCCTCGGTGAGACACTTCCCGTACTTGCTGCCCTTATGATATCAGGACTGGCAATTGTGATCATCAATGTCTATCTGCCGGAGTCAAAATCATCCAGTATACATAAAAATCCTGAGAATCTATCGGTCAGAAAAGTTTTTGGTCAGGAGCATAAAGAATGTTATGAGATGAAAAACAGGCAGACCCTGAAATTGAAAGATATTATAATGTTAAAGAACATCCCATTTTTACTGGTCCTGTATTTTTTAATATTCCTCGGATTTAATATTTTCTATGCTGCATTCCCGGTCCATGCCATTCAGCGCCTGAAGTGGTCTGTTACGCAGATGGGTATTTTTTTCTCCATATTGAGCTTCATGATGATCGTTGTGCAGGGACCTGTCCTGTCCCGTTTATCAAAAAAAATATCAGACCGGTGGTTAACCATTGCAGGTAGTATTATCTTAGGAATTAATTTCCTTCTTCTCATAAGAGGGGACGTTGTGCTTACCTATGTTGCGGCCCTTTTTTTTGCCATAGGAAACGGAATCATGTGGCCTTCCTTCCTGTCCATCCTGTCAAAAACAGCGGGCGAGACACATCAGGGCGCAGTACAGGGCTTTGCCAGTAGTGCAGGAAGTCTTGCCAGTATTATAGGATTGATCATAGGCGGGTTATTATATGAGCAGCTCGGGAATATGGCGTTCTTAATCTCAGCTCTCGTAATTTTTCTGGTGTTTATCATGTCCTTCAGAATCAGGACTTTTGAATGATATGGGAACGGTAAGCAGAATGATTAATGCAAGAAACAAGACTTGACCTCACACGATAATTTTTAAAACGGTGCTTCTATCTGCACTTTGCTTTATTTAATGAGCTGTTAATGGTATTACACTTTCTACTCTTTACCGTTTTTTACGGTTAATTCTGTATATGCAGATCTTTACCGTTTTTTACGGTTAATTCTGTATATGCAGAAATATACGGTTACCTTATGACTGTTTACATTATCTAAATATCAATGATTTTGATTTGAACTGAACAATCTCATTTTTTTCCTCAAATCAATAAATAACTATCGGTCTGATAGTTATTTATTGATGTTATCAATGCTTTCGATTCAATCCAGATCCTCTATTTTATAATCACAATTCATTAACATTAAGAGGTTATGAGATTGCTTATAACATCTGCTAACCTTCAGCATAATGGGCGATGAATGATAATCGATCACATAGACATATATAGGAATAAACCTTAGGGTATATCGGGATATACCCTATTTAGTATATGCAGATTAAATCCGAAAGGATTACATAACGTTAAAACATGGAGGTTACAAGATGAAAAGAATTATCACAGTAATCGTAGTTTTTGCAGTATCAGTTTGTTTTGCTTCCTTTGTAGCAGCAGCGACTCTTAATGTAGCTGGCTCAACAACAGTGCAAAAAAGGATATTGGAGCCTGCTAATGATGCAATTACTAATGCAACAGGAATAGAAGTAAAAGTCCGTGGTATTGGTTCAGGCGGCGGTTTTGCAGAATTGATGGCAGGTAAAATTCCGGCTTCTATTGCTTCAAGCCCACTTAAATCACTTTTAAACAAAAAAAGTCTGCCTGATGATGGAACTTATCAGGAGCATAAAATAATTGAAGATGTAATTGTGCCTATTGTTCACAAATCCAACCCAGTGAAAAGCCTGACATGGGAGCAACTCTCTGATATTCACACAGGTAAGATTACAAACTGGAAAGAAGTAGGTGGCCTGGACCAGAAGATTATTGTTGTGACCTCTCATAAGGGTTCAGCCACAAAAGCAGTTTTTCAGAAGAAAGTCATGAAAAAAGCTGAATATATAAAAAATGCAAGAGAAGTTAAATCAACCCGTCAGGAAGTGGGTCTTGTTGCCAAGTTCAAAGGCGGCATCGGAGCAGTATCAAAAGGATTTGTAGATCTGAATCCGGGTAGAGTTAATACCATTGAAACAAAAGAGATATCAAGGCCTCTTAGTTTTATTACAAAAGGTGAGCCATCACAAGACGTACAAAAAGTTCTTGATTATCTGAGAACTCCTGATGCAGCAAAATTATACAAATAATAACCTATTGCTAATGGTGTAGATATGAAAAAGTCCAACATGACTTTAACAGTAAAAACATTGTGGATTCCGGTCGCAATCCTTGTGATAACGTACATTGTTATAGGTGTTTTGTTTGCAAGGATGCAGGCATCAAATGCCGATGATACTTTGAGAAGTGAACTGACAAAGCTTATTCAAAGTGAAAAAAAACAGCTTAGCACAGGCCTTCAACTCGTTACTTCAACACAAGCACCGGGTGATGCATTTCTTGGTTTGGAAGGTGATGATGACACGTATGCCATGGAAATCGTGGCTCAGGTTGACTCAATGGGATTAAATGCAGTGTATTTCACCGATTTACAGGGAAAAGTTCTTCATCCTAAGAATGCTGGGATTCCTGATAATGCTAAAAAGACAATGAAACAAACTGCTAAATCAAGAGGTGAAGTCACTGTTCTGTATTCTGATGATAAAATGATAGCCTTTGCTCCTGTTGTTGATGTAGAAACTCCTGTAGGTTTTTTGGTTTTTGAAGTGCAAATGCCGGCAGTGTTGTCAACAGTTGCCGACAATGTAATTAATGAACTGAATGATGCTTCTGTCATGAAAGTAACTCAAGGTGACTTAATATCATCTTACCTTGAACACACATACATAGAGTCCAAAGTGAAATCTGATCAGTTTTTTAAAAAAATGATCATGATCACTGTAACTATTCTGCTTGTAGCATTGATAATCATAATAATTGTTCTCAAGACAACATCTCTAAATATTGTAAAACCTATTAAAGAACTCCTGATAGCTTTTAAAAAACAGGCAGATGGTGATCTGACTCAGGAAATTCAAGTGAAATCCGGTGATGAAATCGGAGATTTGATGAGCACCTTTAACCAGACAAATCAAAAGTTAAATAAAATGATTTATCAGGTATCAGACCATTCCAACGGTCTTGCAGACTCAGCTGCTCAGTTATCAGACATATCAAAAGGGATTGCAGAAAATTCTCATAACCAGTCAGAAAAAACAATTCAGGCTGTGGCATCAATGGAAGAGCTGAGCAGGTCGTTTGATGAGGTGGCAAGAAATACCGCCGAATCTGCTGAATCCTCCAGAAAAGCATTGGACATTGCTACAGAAGGCGGGCAGGTTGTGACCGAGGCTGTTAGTGGAATGGAAAGAATATCATTTTCTGTAAAAGATTCCGCGCTCACGATAGAAGAGTTAGGAAAGAGATCAGTGCAGATTGGTGAGATTGTAAATGTAATTAATGATATTGCAAGCCAGACAAATTTACTGGCGCTGAATGCAGCAATAGAGGCGGCTCGTGCCGGTGAGCAGGGAAGGGGCTTTGCAGTTGTGGCAGATGAGGTCAGAAAGCTTGCTGAACGAACAACCGGCGCAACAAGTGAAATAGGAGACATGATCAAAGGTATTCAGGAAGACACGAGCAAGGCGGTTGATTCCATGCAGAAAGGAACAAACGAGGTTGCGGAAGGAGAACTTCTTGTTAATAAGGCAGGAGGCTCTCTTAAGCAGATAGTTGAAGCCATTAATCATGTAACAGATATGGTGCAGCAGATTGCAACTGCAGCTGAAGAACAGTCTGCAACAGGAGCTGAAGTAGCATCTGGTTTGGAAACAGTATCAGATATGTTCAAACACACTGCAGAATCAGCACAAAGTTCATCTGGATCTACACAGAATCTTGATAGCCTTGCACATGCGCTGCAGAAAGTTGTCGGTGAATTCAAGTTGAAAAAAATCGAGATCCATAACATCCAGACTGAAAATCTTATAGCGGTACAGGAAGAGGGAAATCTTCTTAAAGCATAAGATAACTTAAACTCTAAAACCCCTTTCTTAGGCTGGAAAGGGGTTTTTATTTTTGAGAAAAGTACAAAGTTATTTTTTAGTAATTTATGTATTTGAAGGGACTCATTTTGCTCGCTTGTATAGTTTGATCAACTGATGCTTCATATCGTTAATCATCAATTTCGTAATGACACCTCCTTAACTACTACATCATATTATTAGTGACCTCGAAGTCTTTCCCATTTTGAGGATATGTCGGTATTATCCTCAATACTCACTATACTTCCTCGCACTCCCTTTGACTTCATCAGCCGGATACTTCTTTTTATTAATATCAATCTTTTTATTTGCC
>CALZMZ010000101.1 GCA_945788685.1 Thermodesulfovibrionia bacterium
TGTAGTATTTTCCCGGAAAGCTATTTGACCATGATTAAGCATACTAAGCTAAGAAATTATAATATGCGTGATGTTGGAAATTATCTATTTTCCTAAATTGTAAACTAAATTATCTTTTACTTTACAATGATTTTCTATATATAGCAGAATAAGAAAAATAAATCTCAAATCTTTTAGTCATTAAATACAGAACTTACTAATTGATATGTAATGGTTAAAATTAAAATCTGCGGAATAACCAATAAAGAAGATGCGTTAGCTGCCATCAGTTTTGGTACGGATGCGCTGGGTTTTGTATTCTACCCTAAAAGTCCCAGGGCTGTTGAACCTGAAACTGTTAAAGAGATAATATGTGCTCTGCCACCCTTTGTAACAACTGTGGGTGTATTTGTTGATACACCTAAAACTGAAATTGAGCACTTATGTTATGTAACAGGATTGGATATTGTCCAGTTTCATGGATCGGAATTACCTGAAGACTGTCATGTGACTGGAAAAACGATAAAGGCCATAAGGGTTAAGGACCTTTCTGATCTTGATGTGCTGAACAGATACACAACTGTTTCTGCATTCCTTCTTGATACATATTCTGATAAGGCCCCGGGAGGTACAGGTCAGATCTTTAATTGGGACATAGCTGTTGAAGCAAAAAAATACAGCAATATCATTCTTGCCGGTGGTCTTACTCCTGATAATATTGAAGAGGCGATCAAAATTGTACAGCCTTATGGAGTGGACGTCTCATCAGGTGTTGAGGGAAGTATAAAAGGGAAAAAAGACCATGCAAAACTAGAACTGTTTATTAAAAGAGCAAAAGGCACTTTTAGTAATAATGCCTGATTCAATTGTAATCTCCTCGGACTCAACAGATGATAATGCAAATTGGAAAGCACCTATTGAAAGCATTCTTGGGCTGCCATTCAGTTTTAATAACTTCGTAAAACCCCTTGAAAGCGGGCAAATAACATTTCAGGCTATTCTGAAAGCCGTATCTGATGCCCGGTCAATTATATGTATTGAGTTTTATATGTTCAAGGACGATGAATCCGGTCGGAAGCTTGCGGAGATTCTCAAGTCAAAGGCTCAACAGGGAGTTAAAATCTATCTTCTCTATGATCACTTCGGTTCATTCTTTACATCACATAAATTTTGGTCAGGTTTAAAAAAGGTCGGGATTAACGTACAGGTCAGCCATCCATTCAAGTGGACTTCTCTCAGAGGTTATTTATATCGAAACCACAAGAAACTGTTAATAATCGACGGCAAGACAGTTTTCATTGGCGGCTTTAATATCGCTGATGAATATCACGGGTATTTAAAAAAGAGAAAAAACAGATGGCGTGATACAGGTATTTACATTGAAGGACCTATTGCACTTATCATGCTTGATATCTTCAGAAAAAGCTGGTCAAGATGGAGACACAGCTTTACGGAATATTATAAACACCCGCATCTGATAAAGGATGGGGTCCCTGTAATACCTGTTTTTGCCAATTCCGGAAAAGCAAGAAGAAAAATGAGGAGGCTGTTTATCTTCAGCATAAAAAATGCAAAGAAAAACATATTCATAACAACTGCGTACTTTTTCCCGAGCAGACGAATGTTAAAAGCGCTTAAAGCTTCTGCCAGACAGGGGATTGGTGTAAAACTTTTACTTCCCGGAGAATCTGATGTCATGTCGGTTTTATATGCCGGACGGGCTAATTACAAAAAATTACTTCAGGCAGGTGTTGAGATATTTAATTACCATGGTTCAATATTACACTCTAAGACAGCGGTTTTTGATGATACCTGGAGTATTATAGGGTCTGCCAATCTGGACAAGCAGTCTCTGAGAAGAAATGAAGAGAGCAATGCGGGCATTCTTGATAATGCTTTCTCCAGACATATGTCTGACACTTTTAAAAGGGACCTTCAGTATGCAGAAAAAATAGATTTGACTACATGGATGAACCGCCCCCTGTACCAGAAGTTTCTGGAAAAGTTCTTTGGGGCACTTATGAAAAAAATATAATTATCATAAAACTTATGTGTCATATAATGCTATTCAATTCAGCATACGTATGATAAAATACATAAAATGAAAAAGAAATTAAAAGAAAAAAGAAAAAATGTTCGATACCATATTGAACTGGACGCGGTTATAACCTTACAGGACAATACGTCCATAAAAGGAAAGACGAAGAATCTGAGTTTTGGGGGGTCCTATTTAAACTGTACTGATGCCATATCAATGCCTGAAGGTAATACATGTTTTTTAGAGCTTCATTTAAAGGGCACTCCTCAACAAAATGTCATAAAATTTTTATGTAATATTATTCATGTCCAAGACGACGGGGTTGGTCTTCAATTTATTGACATCGATATAGTTGGTTACGAACAGTTCAAAAATCTAATGGTCTTTAACTCGCCTGATCCTGATGCCTTGCTGGCAGAACTGGTGCAACACCCGGGAATTGAGATCAGGGGGGACTAGATTTTTTCTATGCACAGAGTCAATTGTATTCCGACCTGTGATATCCAATTTACTATTTAGCCAGAATTAATTAGACTATTCTCAACTCTTTTCAACAAAATGATTAAGCAGTTTTTCCATTTATAATGAAAAAAGCTCTGATTACGTTTGTGAAGGCCCCTGTGCAGGGCACGGTAAAAACAAGACTGCAGAAAGATCTGCCAAAAGAGCAGGTTGTTGAAATATACAAATCTTTCATAATTGAAATCCTGTCTAAATTTTCACGCTTAACATATGCTGACCGGTTTTTAGGATGTGCACCGTCAAAAGATCATGATTTCCTGAAAGAAGTATCGTTTAATTACAATCTTGGTACATTTAATCAGCGAGGCACTGATCTTGGAAAGAGAATTGTAAATGCCTTTCGAGACCACTTCAAGAAGGGATATTCATCAATAGTATTAATTGGCAGCGACAGCCCTACTATTCCCAAAGAATATATTAAAAAGGCTTTTTCAGAGTTAGACAAATCTGATATTGTTCTTGGCCCCTGTTGCGACGGCGGGTTATATCTGATAGGGGCAAAAAACAGGATCGAGCCCAGAACATTCAGCAATATCCCCTGGGATACATCTGAAGTACTTAATCTGGTTCTTGAGAAACTGGATAAATTGAATATTTCTTTTAGCCTCCTGCCCTTCTGGTATGATGTTGACGAAATTGATGATTTGCGATTTCTTCGCAATCACCTTAAATATTTAGATATTGACCTGCCTGTTCCGCCTAAATAGCTACCTGAAATATCTAATAAAATTAATAAGTTACAGGATAATTATTAAATCTGATGAAAGCTATGATATACTGTAATAATTAAACTATTGCAATGCAGGTCATCATATCACTTGATATATTACATGTCAAGTGATATTATATGTAAAGTTGTAAGTTAACCGCCTGAAAAAGGAGTCATATGTCAACTGGAACAAGAGATTATTATGAATTGCTGGGAGTTAAGAAAACAGCTTCAGCCGATGAGATCAAAAAGGCATACAGAAGACTTGCCCGAAAACATCATCCTGACCTGAATCCTGGTGATAATGCAGCTGAGAAGAAATTCAAGGAAATCAATGAAGCCTACGAAGTCCTCAGTGACTCCAAGAAAAAGACTGAATATGATCAGTTTGGAAAGGCTTCTTTTGACGGTACCCGGGGATTTGATGGATTCAAGACAGGAGACTTTGACTTCGGATTCAACAATTCAGGCAATTCTTCCACTTATGGTGGAACAGAAGAAATGTTCTCTGACATTTTTAACCGGTTCAGACATGAGGAGGCCTCTGTCAGGGGACATGACCTTACAACTAATTTATCCATATCACTTGAAGACGCTTACAACGGCGTAACAAAAAATATCACTTTAAAAAAAGAATCTGTTTGCAAAAAATGCATGGGCACCGGTGCAGAGTCATCTCAACCATGTTCACGCTGTAAGGGCATTGGATCAGTGAAACAGAGCAGGGGATTGTTTAAACTGAGTCAGCCCTGTTCCGCCTGCAATGGTACAGGCATGAATGTGCTGAAAGTTTGCAATGCCTGCAGAGGCCGCGGGAGCTCCTATGGTACGGAAACCATAAAAGTAAAGATCCCGCCCGGGGCTGATACAGGAAGCAAAGTACGGCTTAAGGGAATGGGAGGCCCTAAACCCAAAGGTGGCCTGCCCGGAGATCTGTTCATTGAATTCACGGTAAAACCTGATCCTCAGTTCAGGAGAGATGGCAATGATATCTATGTGGACGTGCCTGTAACTTTTGACGAAGCTGTACTGGGCGGAAAGATTAAGGTTCCAACTCTCAGCGGTGATGTTACAATGACACTGCCGCCCGGCACTGACAGTGGAAAGAAATTTAAACTCAAAGGCAAGGGAATACCCAACAGAAAAACAGGGATCAGGGGAGATGAGTTTGCTGTTATTAAAATCACGGTTCCCAAAAAAGTAACAAGTAAGACTAAAGAGGCACTTGAAGAAATAGCAAGGTCTTATAAAATGTAAATACAATGGAATAATGAAACGTATGATTAATCCAAATAATGCAATCATTGACTTATTAATATGAAAGATCGTTATGGAAGATAGAAAACGTCCCTTGTTCATGATAGGGGTAGTATGTGAGATGTTTAAAATTCACCCCCAGACATTGAGGTTATACGAAAAGGAAGGGTTACTTCATCCTCAGAGGTCAGGTGGAGCAAGAATTTATTCACAGGAAGACCTGGAGCAGATAAGAATGATACTGAACCTTACCAAGGAGCTGGGTGTCAACCGCGCCGGAGTAGACATAATTCTGCGGATGAGACGGCGATTTGAATCGCTCCAAATAGAAATGGAAAACATGATGGACCATCTCGAGGGAGACATAAAAAGAAAATTCAGAAGAAGAATAAAAGAGGTATTTGAGGAAGACTAGTTCAAAGTAGTTCAAATTGGTTCAATAATGGTTCAAAGTTGTTATGTATTTAATTGAACTATTATTGAACGACATTAAACAATTTTGAACATGTTTTTATTATATAGGAGGCTTATATGAGACCGGATAAATTTACCATAAAAAGCCAGGAGGCCATTCAAAAGGCGCAGGATTTGGCACAGAATAAAGGCAATCAGCAGGTTGATGTAGAACATCTTTTATCTGTACTGCTGGAAGAAGGAACAGCCCTTGAAATTCTCAAGACCCTAGGAACAGATATTAAAGAACTTGGAAAAGATATCAATGCTGAACTTGATAAATTTCCGAAAGTCCTTGGTTCGTCTCCTGTCGGACAGTTGTACATCACCCAGGAGCTGAAAAATGTATTTGAAACTGCTACGAAGGAGGCCGAACATCTGCAGGATGATTTTGTCAGTGTAGAGCATCTGCTTCTGGGAATTATAAAGACAAAAAACAGGTCAGAAAAAATACTGAAAAAGCACGGTCTGACCGACGATAAAATACTTGCCTCAATGCGGGAAATCAGAGGGTGTCAGCGCGTTACAGACCCGGAACCGGAAAACAAATACCAGGCATTGCAAAAATATGCAAAAGACCTGACAGACCTTGCAAAAAAAGGAAAACTTGATCCGGTAATCGGAAGAGATGAAGAGATACGAAGGGTCATTCAGGTCCTGTCAAGGAGGACAAAAAACAATCCTGTTGTCATCGGAGAACCGGGGGTTGGAAAAACAGCTATAGCAGAAGGACTGGCCCAACGCATTACTTCAGGTGATGTGCCCCAGAGCCTTAAGAACAAGCGGGTTGTTTCACTTGATATGGGGGCACTGGTTGCCGGAGCAAAGTACAGGGGAGAATTTGAGGACAGATTAAAGGCGGTATTAAGGGAAATAGAGGAAGCCCAGGGAAGCGTGATCCTTTTTATAGATGAACTTCATACCGTAGTCGGCGCAGGGGCTGCTGAAGGTGCCATTGATGCATCCAACATGCTCAAACCGGCCCTGGCAAGGGGTGATCTCAGATGTGTCGGAGCAACAACACTTGCAGAATACAGGAAACATATTGAAAAAGATCCTGCGCTTGAAAGAAGGTTTCAGCCTGTAATGGTGCAGGAACCGAACATTGAAGACACCATATCGATCCTGCGCGGTCTGAAGGAACGCTATGAAGTCCATCACGGCGTCAGGATCAAGGATGCTGCACTTGTGTCTGCAGCAGTACTAAGCCACAGATATATATCAGACAGGTTTTTACCTGACAAGGCGATCGATCTGATTGATGAATCAGCGTCTAAACTGAAGATGGAGATAGACAGTATGCCCACCGAACTTGATGAGCTGGAGAGAAAGCTGAGGCAGCTGGAGATCGAAAAGCAGGCTGTAATGAAAGAAAGTGATGATGCATCAAAGGACAGACTTGAACTGATTAAAAAAGAAATATCAAATATCTCTGAAAAAAGAGATGTCCTGAAATCTCAGTGGCTTAATGAAAAAGAGGGTATTAGCAAGGTTAGCGCGATAAAAGAAGAGTTGGAGCAGACTAAAATGGAGACTGAAAAGTCAGAAAGAGAAGGTGACTTGAATAAAGCGTCTGAGCTGAAATATGGGAAAATGCCAGACCTTGAAAAAGCACTGGAAACAGAAAACGCCAGGTTATTGGAGCAGGAAGGTACCGGTAAATTATTAAAGGAAGAAGTCGATGAAGAGGACATAGCTGAAATTGTATCAAAATGGACAGGCATACCTGTCAGTAAAATGCTGGAAGGAGAAGTGCAAAAACTCCTTCATATGGAGGACAGACTGAGCAGCCGGGTAGTGGGACAGCAGGAGGCCATCAAGTCTGTATCAGACGCTGTGAGAAGGGCAAGGGCAGGAATACAGGACCCGAACAAACCTATAGGTTCCTTTATATTTCTGGGTCCCACTGGAGTAGGCAAGACAGAACTGGCAAGAGCCCTTGCAGAATTCATGTTTGATGAAGAAGATGCTATGATCAGAATTGATATGTCTGAATATCAGGAACGACACACAGTATCCAGATTAATCGGTGCGCCTCCCGGGTATGTGGGATATGATGAAGGTGGACAGCTGACTGAAGCTGTCAGAAGAAAACCGTATACCGTTATTTTATTTGATGAGATCGAAAAAGCCCATCCTGAGGTTTTTAATGTCCTGCTTCAGGTTCTTGATGACGGCAGACTGACCGATGGTCATGGCCGGACAGTTGATTTCAGAAACACCGTTGTAATAATGACATCTAACATAGGAAGCCAGCATATACAGGAAATGCTTAC
>CALZMZ010000102.1 GCA_945788685.1 Thermodesulfovibrionia bacterium
TGTCAGGACAGGGATTGATAAAGAGACCATATATATCGGTGATAAGGTCAGGTACTTTATTGAGGCGGAAACCGGAAAAGAAATTGAGGTCAGTCTGCCTGAGTTTGGTGAAAGCCTTTCAGAGTTTTCGATAAAGGATTTCGGCAGTTCAGAGGGGGGTTATTTCGGAAAGAGGAAATTAAAACAGTGGTACATTCTGGACACCTTTGAAACCGGCAAGTTCACAATACCGGCGGTAGTGGTTAAATTCAGGGCAAAAGGCGAGAAAGAGTGGAAAGAGGTGCTTGCTGATGCCGTGAATATAGAGGTCCTGAGTTCACTTGATGAAAAGGCGCTGGAAGGAGATATAAAGGACATTAAAGGGCCCGTGAGTTATTGGAATAAAACATATATTTATATTATATTGGGCATAGTTACAACCATAGCCTTAATCCTGTTTATTATCATATTTCTGCAAAAAAGAAAGAAGACAGCAGAGATCGTACTACCGGCTGTCCCGGCCCATGAGATAGCATTTGAGGCCCTCAGATCATTGATGGAAAAAGACTATCTCTCAACCGGCAATGTCCAGGAATATTACATTGAGCTGTCCAATATTGTCAGGCATTATATAGAGAACCGCTTTCAGCTCAAGGCCCCTGAAATGACTACAGAAGAATTTCTGCTTACATTAAAGGAATCTGTTGTACTGAATTCAGAACAGAAGAGTCTGGTGAGAGATTTCCTTTCACACTGTGACATGGTGAAATTTGCAAAATATCTGCCGGAGAAAAAAGAGATCGATTCAAGCTATGCATCAGCAAGAAATCTTGTTGACCAGACAAAGGAAACGGTGATACCGGGAGCGGTCCGATAGATGCATTTTAATAATCCATGGGCATTTGGCGGTCCGATAGATGCATTTTAATAATCCATGGGCATTTGTATTCATACCTGTTGTAATAAGTATTATTATTTTTAACGTGTTGAGAAAACAGGACCTGCCGTCACTCAGATTCTCTTCAGGTGATCTGGTAAGGGACCTGAAGCCGTCATTGAAGATCACATTTTATAAAGGGATGATGCTGCTCAGGATTGCTGCATTAATTTTTTTAGTGACTGCATTGAGCCGTCCCCAGCAGATGCTGGAGGAATCAAAAATAGTGAGTGAGGGGATCGATATTGTCCTTGCACTTGATACATCAACAAGTATGCTTGCAGAAGATTTTATACTTGAAGGACAACGTGCAAACAGGCTTGATGTTGTAAAAAATGTGGTAAGTGAATTTATCAGTAACAGACACTCTGACAGGATAGGCATTGTGGCATTTGCTTCAAGGGCATATACCGTATCACCTCTTACCCTTGACTATGGCTGGCTCATGCAGAACCTTGACAGGGTTACCATAGGAATGATTGAGGACGGGACTGCCATCGGTTCAGGGATGAGTTCTGCGCTGAACAGGATTAAGGACACTGAGGCAAAGGAGAAGGTGATTATTCTTCTCACTGACGGCAGAAACAATGCAGGGAAAATCTCTCCTCTTACAGCGGCAGAAGCTGCCGAAGCACTGAATATTAAGATATACACCATTGGAGCAGGGACAAAAGGCCCTGCTCCATATCCTGCAGAAGATTTTTTTGGAAACAGGATTTACAGGCAGGTGAAAATCGAGATTGATGAAGAATCACTTCAGAAGATAGCCCGGAAAACAGGGGCCCGGTATTTCAGGGCTACAGATACAGAATCGTTGAAAAAGATTTATGACGAGATTGACGAGCTCGAAAAAACCCCCATCGAGGAAAAAGGGTATACCGAATACAGGGAGCTGTTTCATCTGTTTCTGATTCCCGGGCTGCTCCTGTTAATAATTGAGATTATATTAAAAAATACGTTACTAAGGAGAATACCTTAGAAAGACAGTAGACAGAAGACAGTAGTTAGGAGGTAGAGGTAATGGGTAATGGGTCTAGTTTTATCACTTGAACCCTCGAACCCTCGAACCCTTGACCCTTGGAACCCTGTCGTTAATATTATGAAATTCGGGAATTTACAGGCGATGCATTTTATATGGCTTATGGCTGCCATAGTACTCTTTTTCTTATGGGCATACAAAAAAAGAAAAAGGGATATGGAACTTTTTGCCCATAAGGACCTGCTTAATGATCTGGCAGGGTCTTTGGACCGGAAGAGACAGAAACTGAAGGGCTATCTTGTTCTGGTTTCGCTGCTGTTTATTATTATTGCGATAATGAGGCCCCAATGGGGTTTTGAATGGAAGGAAGTGACACGAAGCGGGCTAGATATACTGATTGCACTTGACACGTCAAACAGTATGCTTGCAGATGATGTCAAACCAAACAGGCTTGAGAGATCGAAGCTTGCTGTCAAGGATCTGATAAAGAAACTTCAGGGAGACAGGATCGGACTGATAGCATTTGCAGGCAGCGCTTTTCTGCAGTGTCCGCTCACGGTTGATTACAGCGGATTCGGGCTTTCACTTGATGATCTGGATGTTAACACAATTCCAAAGGGAGGGACATCCCTGTCAGATGCTGTCAGGGTTGCCATTGAGAGTTACGAGGGAGGAAAAAAGAAATACAAGGTGCTTGTTATTATTACAGACGGAGAAGACCATGAAGGCAGTTCAATGGAGTGGGCTGAGAAAGCTAAAGAAAAAGGGATTACAATATTTGCAATAGGCATTGGAACAAAAGAAGGAGAACTTATTCCGATTACTGATGAATCAGGCGGGGTCTCATTTCTCAAGGACAGAAAAGGCAATGTCGTAAAGACAAGACTTGATGAGGCATCGCTCCAGAATATGGCGCTCACAACAGGCGGAAGTTATGTAAAGGCCACAGCTAAAGAGTTCGGACTGGACCTTATTTATGAAGAAAAGCTTTCACAGTTGGAAAAGAGAGAGATCAAAAATAAAATGGTCAAGAGATATGAGGAGAGGTTTCAGATTCCACTTCTCCTTGCTTTGATACTGTTGTGTGCTGAACCGTTTATTGTGGAAAGAAAGAAAAAAACAGTAGTTAGGAGGTAGTAGTCAGTAGCTGGAGGTAAGAGGTAACAAGGAACAAGTAACGAATAACGAATAAGAGATGAAAGACATTATAAAAATAAAACTGATAACCTTATTATGCTGTTTAAATATTGTATTGATGCAATCTGTTTCATATGCAGAGCAGGAAACAATAGAAGAAAAGAAAGCAGATGGAGTATCAACTGAACAGAAGACAGGAAATGATCTGGAGAAATATGAGAAGGCGGTGGAGAAAGATCCTGATTCAGATGTGGCCAATTATAATCTTGGGACTGCCTATTACAGGAAGGGTGAGTATGAAAAATCTATTGATTCATTTATGAAATCATTGAATACTGAGGACAGGGAAATAGAGGCAAAGGCAATTTATAATATGGCCAATAGCAAGTATAAAATGGGAAGCCTTCAGGCAGAAAGGGACCTTAACAGTGCCATCGGGCATTATAAAGAATCCCTTGACTATTACAGGAGGGCCATGGAGCTGGATGAGTCTGACAGGGACGCTAAATATAATCATGAGCTTGTTGAGAAGAAGGTAAAGATACTTCTGGATAAAATGAAGAACCAGCAGCAGGACCAGAATCAGGATGAAAATAAGGACAGCAAGGATAGTCAGGGTGAAGAGGGTCAGCAGCAGAAGACCAAACAAGATCAGCAGAAGAACAATCAAGATCAGAATCAGAGCGCGGAAAATGAGCAGTCCGGAGAACAGAAGGACCAGGAAGGTTCCGGGGCAGACAAGGAACAGGAAGAGCAGGAGACGCAGTCAGCAGGAAAAGAACAGGAGTCTTCAGAACAGATGTCTGCTGAAGAGGCAAGAATGCTGTTAGAGGCCTTTGGACAGGAGGAGGCAAGAGAAGAAGTAAAGCAAAAGTTGAGAGGCCGTCATGGTGAGGTATTAAAGGACTGGTGAGAAAAATAAAAATCATGAAATTCTCTATTGCAGCAACACTCATTGTCGTTTCCTCTGTGATGTCCCTCCTTGTCCTATCAGTACCTGTGTCTGCCGCAGATGTGCAATTTCAGATATTTCTCGACAGAGACAGTATCTATCTTGGGGAAAGCGCACAGCTCAGTATTCACTTTGAAGGCTCCACAAAAATACTCGCCATGGATGTATCAGATCTGGAAGGCTTTCAGTCACGCTATTTAGGTCCATCAACAAGGATGTCAATCGTCAATGGAAAAATGTCTTCTTCGGTTACCCACATATACAGCCTTGTTCCGGTCAAGACAGGAAAATTCACAATCGGCCCTCTTTCATTTGAACATGACGGAGACAGGTATACTTCTAATAAGGTTGCCATTGAGGTTCTGGATAGTGCTGCACGTGCAGGTGAGCATTCACAGCAGAAGAAAACACATGAAATTCAACTGGAGGACAGGATTTTTTTGGAAATGGATATTAGCAAGAGCAGGCTCTATCTTAATGAAATTGCCCAGCTTCATGTCAAACTCTATGTAAACAGCATGAGCGTACGCGATGTCCAATATCCGCAGTATAACCACGAAGGTTTTTCTGTGGAAGATTTTGGGAAGCCCCGGGAGTATCAGGTCAACAGGGCCGGGACCAGATATTCTGTTCTTGATTTTCAGACTGAGATATTTGCCACGAAAACGGGTGAGTTTAAGTTGGGGCCGGCAAGCTTGAAGGCTAATATCGTGACCAGATCCAACCGGCAAATACCACGTTCCTCATTCAACGACTTTTTTCGAGATGGTTTCTTTGGAGGATATGAATCAACGCCAATTGAGATAGCATCTGATGCACTAACTATCGAAGCCCTCTCATTACCAGAGGAGAACAGGCCTGAAGATTTCAAAGGAGCCATAGGAAATTTTCAACTGGATGTTTCCGTATCGCCTGACAAAGTAAAGGCTGGTGATCCGGTAACTCTTTACATGATCGTGTCTGGAACCGGAAACTTTAATGCTGTCCATAGTCCAGTTATTAAGAATAAAGAAGGATTTAAAATGTATGACCCCCAGATTAAACTGGAGCCGAACCGAAAGGTCTTTGAGCAGGTCCTGATTCCAACTGATGATAACATAGAAAAACTGCCGGATATTCTCTTCAGTTACTTTGATACGGTCAAGGGTCAGTACAAAACAATTGTAAAAAGTAATGTCATGTTAAAGGTCTCCGGGGCTGATAAAGAAGAGATAACCATACTTGACCCTTCAAGTATAGCTGAGCGTCCTTTAAAAAAGGAGGTCTTGGGTCGAGACATTATTTATATCAAGGAATCGCCCGGCGATATTGTCATCAGAGATCAATATTTGTATAATAATCCCGTGTTTCTTGCATTGCAGCTCCTTCCGTTGATTATATTTATAGCCGGTGTTAATTTCCATAAAAAAAGAGAACGACTGAGTTCCGATAAGGGATATGCAAGAAGGCTTGCTGCCCCGAGGAAAGCCAAAAAAGGAATAAGGCAGGCAGAGGAATATGCACAGAAAAACATGGCCCTTGATTTTCATGATGCGGTATTCAGGACATTGAGAGATTACCTTGGCAACCGTTTTCATGTTCCATCAGGGGGTATCACGGCAGAGGCCTTGGATACGTTTCTGGCCGGGAAAGGTATTGATAAGCATATTCTGGACAGGCTGAAAAACATTTTCAATGAATGTGACATGGTACGATATGCGCCTTCCGGCATCAATGAAACAAAGATGCATAATACCTTAAGAGAGATGAAAGAGATCATTGATTACCTTGAAAGGCATAAGGACGAAGAGGTAAGAGGTAAGAGGTAAGAGGTAAGAGGTAAGAACTAAAATAGGATGAGTTACTTTTACTGGTACAGAGTTCACTATGTATACTAAGTTTGCTAAATATACTGTATTATGTTTTGCCCTGATTTTTATAACGGGTTCTTTACTCCATGCACAAAATGATCAGGAGCGTGATCCGGGCTATATCTTTTATAAGGCTAATTCACTTTATGAAGCAGGTAAATATGATGAAGCAATAAAAATTTATTCAGAATTGATCGATAAAGGACTTGAAAGCGGAAACCTCTACTACAATATAGGAAACAGTTATTTTAAAAAAGGTGAGCTGGGCAGGGCCATTCTGAATTATGAAAGGGCCAATAAACTGATACCGGGTGATAGTGACCTGAAATCAAATTATGATTTTGCCCTTTCTAAAGTGCGAAATGTAATTTCCGTAACATCTGTCCCTTTTCTGAAGAAAGTGCTGGCTTTATATAAGAGTTTTTCCATGAACGGTCTCACTATATTATTATCAGCGATCTATATAATATTGCTTCTGGTTTTGTTTTTATTTTTTATAGTGAGACCGGGTGTCAGACATAAAACTATCTTTGCTGCCTGTCTGATATTATTCTTATTATTGACTTCCTATGCTTTGTTTGACAGGATACATTCTGATAACAGGGGCGCGGTCCTGATTTCTGCAGATTCCGATGCAAGGTTTGAACCAATTGAGGATGCTACCGTACATTTCACTTTATATGAAGGAACAAAGATTTATGTAATCCAGCAGAAAAGGGACTGGTTCAAGATTCGGAGGCAGGATGGAAAGGTGGGGTGGATTAATAAGGATGATGTGGAAATAATATAACTGCTGCTGTAGAATCACAGGAATATATGATCATAGAAACTATAAAGGACGGATTCAGGCTTGCCAACAGGAATCTTCAGCTTGTAGTCGTCCGCATTATAGTTACAATGATAAATTTTGCCGGCCTTATTGTATTCCTTGGACTTCCTGTGCTGGTCGCCATAGCCTTTCTCGGGTTTGACATTGCCCAGGCAAAGGACCTGCTTCCCTCTTTTATGGATAATCCCCTTGATGTGATATCACGTTATCTCGGTCTTATATTCCTGATAGTTGCAGCACTGATATTATACTTATTTTTTTCTTCGATGCTTATTTTATACTCCTACAGCGGCATGATGGGCGTGTTAAGGAGTTCAGCAGTTGATACGCAATATAAATTTAACGTATCAATTTTTTTTAAAGAGGCAGGCAGAAACTTTTTCCGTTTGTTCAGGGTGCTGTCTCTGGTGTTATTAATTTCTCTGACACTGATTATTGCCACTCTTGTTATCGGTGGCATAGGTGCTGCCATAATGAAATCTGTCTCAGGAGCTGAAACCACAATGGAGGTCTTTTTTAACTCCTTTGTGACTATATTTATCATTATATTGTCCATTGTAATTATCCTGACCAGCATGATATTTACTGTCTTTACCCTGGTGATCTCTGTGGTAACCATGGAAGGAGCCCTGGCATGTATGTCAAGGGCATATAATTTTATTAAGGATAAACCTCAGTCCCTTCTGTTTTGCGTGATCCTTTTTGCAGGGATCATAACTGTCAATGCTGTTTTTTTCACTCTCCAGATCCCGATGCAGGTCATGCCTTTTATGATGCCCCTTGTATACCTATTGAATGCCCTTGGTCAGAGCTACATGATAATTGTAATGTGGAGTGCACTGATCATGTATTACATGAAGTCGACGAATTATCCGGTCTATAATGCGGGGTATGAGATATGAAAAATAAGGTAATAGGTAATGGGTAATAGGTAATGGGTAATGGGTAATGGGTAACTTCTAACTACTGACTTCTAACTTCTGAATTCTGACTTCTAACTTCTGAATTCTAACTTCTAACTTCTAACTTCTCATCTTTTAAAATTCCATTCTTTTGTTGAGTATTTCTTTGCTTCTAGTTCTTTGGCAAGGGTCAGTTCATGTCTGGAAGGTTGGTCAGATATCAATTTCACATTAAGCTCTTTTTCAAATGCTTTTTTCAGCGTTAACCTGAACTCATTGATTGAGATGTCAGGTCGGGTTTTCCTTAGTGCACCTATGCCATCGAAGTCCTGACTGTTATTTCCTTTCAGCACAGCAGCTAATTCTTTTGTATTCAAATCAAAGACTATCGATCCATGCTGTAGAAAACCGTCTTTGTATCTTTTCTGGGCGCTGCCGATTACCTTTTTATTCTTAACAGTTATTTCTCCGAATTTATAAATGACGCTTTGGCTTCTATCCCCGTGAGTTTTAAAGCATGCAAAAGGGCACTGCTTAGGACAGTATAATTCTCCAAAAGGCCGCCATGGAAAAGGGGAGCATCCTTTGAAGAAGAAAAACTGTACGTAAGTTCAGAGTCATGAAGGATGGCCCTGCCACCTGTCGGGCGTCTTACTACAGGATAATTTTTTTCATCGCAATATTCCAAATCTATATCCGAACATTTCTGGAAATATCCGATGCTTAATGAAGGCCTGTCCCACTCGTATAGTCTCAGGGTAGGGGCTGAAATTCTCTCCCGGACGGCCTCTGAGATTGCCTCATCAAGGGCCATATTAAAAAAGGCATGGCAGGGTTCCTGGGTTATACATCGAATGAATTGCATGTAAATAAGCTGTCAGCAGTCAGCTCTCAGCGGTCAGTAAAAAAATCTTCCTGAATGCTGATCGCTGAAGGCTCAACGCTAGGATTTTAATATAATTTTATGGCTATTAAGTGAAATTTCTTTTATGGTTCCATCAAAGGTCTTTTCTTCACCAAAGAGGTTTTTTAAATAAACCCTGCCGTCTTCAGGTCTGATCAGATTAACATTTTCAAGGTAGAGCTCTTCAGTTCCTTTGTTATCTATATAGGCATTTGTATCACACATTATTCATTATCTCCCTGTTTATGGTTATAAAAAAGTATAAAGAATAAAGAACAGGGCAGTCAAATGTAGGGGCGTTGCATGCAACGCCCTTACATCGTAATACATGCTACTATATAAGGAAATATACTGTAAGGATTTGATATGGGCAGATTAGCAGAGAATTCATTATTTAAAAGCATTTTTGTGGCATTCCTTATTTTGTTTATGCATGTGATTTTACTTGCAGGTGTAGCAATTCTGATCCTTTTATTTTACGGCATTATTCATCACATGGTATGGATGATTGCCGGGTTTGTCCTTATAGCGGTCTGGGGATATCTGTTTTACAGGAAAGTCATTGAGGACAGTAAAGAACTGAAAAAAGTCGTAGGTGATTTAAAGGGAAAGAATGTAGAAATAAAGCTCCTCGGCGGGCTGGCCAGATTCAGGATGAGTGACCCGTCCATGAATCAAAATGTGAGGCAACTCTCTAACCGGCATCCTAAAGAGCTGGCTGCACCTGAATCTGACAGTGTTAAGTCATTAACTGAGTTGTCACGCCTGTATGAGAAGAAACTGATTACGCTTGAGGAATATGAAAAAGCGAAAAAGGACATATTGGGATAGGGGCGTAATGCAATACGCCCCTGCGTTTTAACATTCTCATGTTTAAACACGTGAACTGTTCGTTATCTAATCATCACCTGTTATACGAGTTCGTACAATAGGTGTGAAGCGGACTCTCAACTTTCCATTTTTATCGAAAAAACTGTATTCCGGTGTATCTGCCGGGCCCTGTTTATATTTAGGCAGTACGAGGTAAGCCGAATCAATAATCTCCGCCTTGAACCATCCTGTTGATTTTTTGGCCCTGCGAATGATGAACCTTTCATAGTCAGGATTCTGGCTCAGATAAAAGATTGCGTCATTGACCGTACCGCTGGATCTGTCATAGAGAGATGCCATTGATGTAGGGGATATCTCGCCTGATATATTTTTGTTATAAAGGATAATCAGTTCTGATCCCATCGAGGCAAATTTGATCATGTCAAAATCTTTGCCTTCAAGGCTTGTACATAATTTATTACCTCTGCAGGAACCGGGTTGTTCAGGCTTGCCGGACATGGCGCTGGCGTAAGGACCAGTGCTCAGTACAGTGATCAGGATAATTATTATGAGCGGTATATAATTGTTTGATATTTTTTTCATGACTCTCACCTCCTTTACATCTCTTACTTTCTTTATAGCACTAAGAAACTAATTAATCAATTAAATATTTCCCCCCTATAAGCACCCACCTGTAACAGAGGGATTATTTGTCCGGTAAGCAGGGATAATGGGTGTGTTATTTCGGCATGACAGAAATGTTCAGTAATGTGTGGACAAGTCAACAATATAATGGAATATTGAAATTAAAGACTGCCAGTTGAAAGTTATAACGAATCATTCATGCAATATGCGGGTTAATCATGTAAATATGCAAAAAAACTCGATTGGTTACCTAAAACCAATCGAATGCAAAACCAGTATTGCCGGCATTCGTGCAATACTGCTCATGATCAGGATATTTTCAAATAATAATGCGTGCTGTTAATAACCACTTTCCATTCTGTCATAACGATAAACAGATACATGCACCTTAATATTCTTCCCCCATTTGTATGTTGACAAAATCTCCGGGATTCGTTTGCGAAATCTCTTAGCCAGCATTTCTGCTCTCAGCTTCTTTCGGGTTTTTACATCGTAGTAGATTCCAATTGATACAGAGTCATTAAGTGCAACTACTGACGTACCAAATTCCTTAAACCCATGAACGTAATTGCTAACCATTAAAGTTATTGCATCGGATTTTGTAAACTTAACATTCTTAGCAGCACACAATGCTGGTAATATGCAAATCAGGATTACTATGAGAAATTTATTCATAATTATTCTATTAGTCTTATCGTAATTAGCAGGGATATGCTTTAATACATCCAATACCGTGACAGGAAATGAATAACAGAGTGTAATAAGATGTTTATTATGAGGATACAGTAGATGATTTATTTAGTAAGGTCAGTCTGGATAAATATTCAGTTTCATATTGTTCAAGAACTATGTATTTGATTAATTTTGTATAAATTTGAGAAACTTTAACATATGCACAATCAAATCGATCCCAAAGAATTCGGCATCAGTGGCAAGACCGTTATAGAACTGGTCAGCAGGAACCACTACGCAATTGTGATTTCACGAAAGAGTAGAATTATTATGTCTGATGGCAGGAAGCTCCTGAATAAATTTAATCTGATTAAAAAAGCAAAACCGGACTCCAAATTGAGCCTTAAAACAACCACCCCAGTATGCGGTAAAACCAGGGCATTTCTCAAAGATTACCATATTGATATCATCTGACAGGGAGGGGCGTATTACAATACGCCCTTACAATAATGGGTCATTATGATTTCTCTGTCCATACGGGAAAATCTGATGATCGAAGATTTTTTGAAAGAAGGTATTGAAGATGTCTTTCAAGGACTCCGGACAGCGTTGTCAGGGTGTCCTGATTTGGCTTGAGACGGTTTGATTTATTGACCGGCCATTCTATCGTGTGTTTATAGAACTGTATGCTCTGGTTATTAAGACGTACAAAAGGTTTGCTTTCAGCTGCCGGATGAGTTGAGCATTTCTTGCAGAGAGTTGTTCCGGCATCAGGGAAAAAATCTACACTTTCGCTTC
>CALZMZ010000103.1 GCA_945788685.1 Thermodesulfovibrionia bacterium
GAATCAAGTCTTGCAGTAGTTGCATTATTAAATGTGTAATCATCAACATCACCGGTCCCTAGGTGACAGTCACTGCATGAGACAGTACCGCCCCATGCCGGTGTACCGGCGCCGTGACAGGATGCTGTTGAACATGTCCCGTAATTATTACCGGGTGCGCCTGCCAGAGAATAAGTCACGGCTGCGTTTACATCTATGGACCTGTTTACGTGATTGACTGAATTATAGGCTGTGCCATTGTCTGCTGCACCACTATGACAGTCACTGCAGCCATTGACAAGACCGGATGATATCTCTGCTAAATGTTTGGTATGACTGCCTGTGTCAACTTCACCATATGTTGAACCGGTCGTTGTTTCATGACAGTCACCACAGCTTACTGAAGCTCCCCATGTCACAGTTGCCTGCGTATAGGGAGTTGTGCCTGTACCATCAGCACTCTGACCGGAGCTGTGACAATAGGCTGTTGAACAACTGTCGTAAGGCGCTCCCTCTTTTGCAACAGTCGTCGGATATCCAAGGTCACCTGCGACTGAGTCATAAACATCGACATTATCGTCACGGTGCTGAGCTGGTGCTGTAGTGTCCTTAACTGCTCCGTCATGACAGTCTCCACACACAGCCTTGTTATATTGAGTACCGCTCAGGTGTTTTGTGTGAGAGCCTGTTGCCGGTTCTGAATCATGACATGCATCGCACCCCGTTCCTGTACTGCCCCATGCGGGAGTGACAGCAGGAGTGCCTGTTCCATCATCATGACAGCTTGCTGCAGAACATGTTCCATATCCGTTGCCCGGAGCTCCGCCTGCTGAATATGTATTGGCTACATCTATAGATCTGTCTACATGATTAGATGAATTATAAGTCGACGCATCGTCTGCAGCATCAGTATGACAGTCTCCACAGCCGTTTACCCCTGCTGCGTTGAGATGCTCATCGTGACTGCCGCTCGTAACTGACCCAACGTTTACTTCATGACAGGACCCGCATGCTGCTGTATCACCCCATGTAACCGTTGCATATGTCGGAGCTGTTGGACCGCCGTCCGAAGCCTGACCCGGACTATGACAATATGCTGTGGAACAGCTGTCATACGACGCACCGCCCTTGGCTACATCCTGTGCATATCCCAGGTCACCCGCCAATGCATCATATACATCAATATCCGCATCAAGGTGCTGCTCAGGTGCGGTTGTGTTTCGCACTGCTCCATCATGACAGTCACCGCAATCTGCTGTGTTGTAATTTGTTGTTGTTACATGCTTTACGTGACTCCCTGTTGCCGGAACGTCCAGATGACATTCAGAACATCCCGCCCCGGGATCTCCCCAGTCAGGTGTATTTTTTGGATTCCCTAAACCATCGTCATGACAGCGTCCGGTTGAGCATTTCCCATATCCATTACCGGGTGCTCCACCCGCATTGTAAGAATTAGCGACATCAATTAACGTATTAATATGATTACTGGAATTATATGCTGATGCATCATTCGCTGCCCCTGTGTGGCACTCAGCGCAGCCTAAGACACCAGTAGTTCCAAGATGGGCCTCATGACTTCCGCTGGACAGTCCGGAAAGCTCTGCAACTTCATGACAGCTTCCACATACCCCGCTTGCAGGATCGTCCCAGACCGGTGTTGCATATGTCGGATTTAAATCGCTGCCGCTTGCTGTTGACTGTCCCGTACTGTGACAGTAGATATTGGAGCAGGTTTTATTGTCACCGTTGGAAACAGATGTGACAGGAGTGGTTGTCGTGATATTGTAGCTTACTCCTGACTGGCCGTCATATGATCCGCCCTGATACGCACCATTAAATAAATTAAATCCCATTGTAACCGTAGTTCCATTGTTATGCGTTGGACCTGTTCCGACGCTGTCATAATGACAGACCGTACAGGAAAAACCTTTTGTATTTGCATGCAGGTCATGAGCGCCTGCAGTTACAGATCCTGTAACACCCGGGTCATTTGCCAGTCCATCCGGCCCACCGTTTGCTGTGTTAACAACAGGAGGATTCCCGTGACATGTGTCACAGGCTATATTAAATCCTTTTGTATGCAGATGACAGGTCATGCAGTCTATTCCTGCATTGTGGGAATGATCACCGCTTACATCGTTTCTGTGGTATGCGGTTTGGGTATGACAGACTTCACAGACGCCGTCATATGAGGCATCTCCGTCTGCAAATGAGTTGTTTCCTGTGGAGTCGAATAATCGAACTGCTTTTGCACCACTTCCGGGCGTATTGATCGTCTCTTTAATCAGTTTCCCGTATACAATCGCAAAGGTATCTCCCGGATTGACCCTGGTCAGATCAATGGTACCTGCTACGGTCAGGGTATCATTCGAATTGCTGGTTATTCTGTAATTATTGTAATCCCATGCTATATTCGGAATAAGAACATGGTCCTGAAACTCATCAACAGTCCACCCTGCACCTGTCAGGGTAAGAGACGTGGCATTGACAGATGACACTGTACCCTGATAAATATAGCTGCTGCTGCCATATGTGCGGAACTGATAGTCCCCATGAACATCATGACACTCAAGACACTCAATCGACCAGTCTCCATACCCGTTGTCTGTCTGAAGGCTGGAGTGGGTTGTTACCAGTGGAGCTGTAATCGTATCATGACAGCTCCAGCAGAGATTATTAGTGTGTGTATCATCTATGTCAAGACCATAGGTCAGTCCTTCGATAAAAAGAGAGGGTTCAGACCCCCATACATAATGACAGTCATCACAGGAAACACTGTTTGATTCGTTATGCGGATAATCCAAGGCATGGGACTGGACAGTTGGAATAACTGCTGTGAACACCCCAAAAAATATTATAGTTAATATTTTTTTCATTTTTCCAAGATTACACTGCCGACCGCCAGATTTATTCCATTCTGTGTGTTTTGTGCGGGAAAGGTCATTATCTCTGATCCAAAGGCATCAAAGATGGTAACTTCTACTGTTTGTAATGAACGGTGGATGGTTCCTGCTATAATTTCTGCTGCTCCGTCGCCATCAATATCTGCGCTTGCCACTGAACTGATATAGTGCGATCTGTCACCAGCCTGGAACTCGGATATTTGTCCACCATCTTTGTCAAAAATATTTATTATGCTCGCGCCCCCTGAATTTGAACGCGATCCTGTTACTATTTCGGCAAAACCATCTCCATTGATGTCCGAGGTTGTTATACTGATACTATCTATATCCCGTGTCCTCAAAGAGAACTTACTGTATTTTCTTTTCTTTATAGAGAATTCTTTAGCAAGACTGACACTCCACTGGCCTATTCCTGCTGATGTGTCAACTTCCCATATACTTATTTTTATTTTCTCTCCATATGTATTCGCTGAAGCGGTAATTATCTCATTATGCTGATCACAATCCACATCTCCGGATGCGACAAGTACGCCTCCGCCGCTTGCATAGGCACTCAGATTAATTCCGCTATCTACCAGTTTCTCCTGTTCAGGATCATGGACAAATACCTTTAACTCAGATGGATTGCCTGCACCGCTTCCTGTGCCAACGATTACTTCATCATACCCGTCGCAATTGATATCTCCTGAAGCTATGTTCGCGCCATAATAATAGGGAAATACGGTTGTGGTTAAATGATGGAACTGCATGCCGGTATGATCAAATATACTTATTTCTGCGGGGTTTTCATGGGCTGGACCGGGAGCCGTAATGATCTCATCAATTCCGTCATTATTAATATCTCCTGCGGCAACATTGACCCCATAGGGATACCCATGTGCCTGAAACGCTACCCCGGATTCAATACCATCAGGATCATATACTTTTATAAATCCTGTGTTGTCTTCACCGGGACCGGCACCAGTGATAATATTTAGATACCTTTTTTTATCAGCCTGCTCTTCCTCTTCTACCTCTGCCTTTACATATTCTCCATAAAATGTGATCTTTCCCTCAGCAACGAGTGCCTTGCTCTGATAGGCTGGTGTAACATATCCCTGAATACTATTGAACTGAATATAATATGTTCCTGCAGGCGCATTTGTTACTGTCCAGTTATTGCCGCTTCCGGTATAGTATTCCGTGCCGTTGATAATAAAAGTGAAATTATCCAGATTCGAGTTTACACTGATATCACCTTTTTCCTCCCTGATATCAAGAGTAACAGGGACAATCCGGGGGCTTGATACTGCACCTTCTCCGGTTACTGTTATTGAACCGGTAATCAAACCCGATTGCAGACCGGAAATATTCACAGAAACTGATACTGCGTCCGGCG
Organism: Thermodesulfovibrionia bacterium; assembly: GCA_945788685.1. Taxonomy (GTDB): domain Bacteria; phylum Nitrospirota; class Thermodesulfovibrionia; order UBA6902; family UBA6902; genus CALZJD01. The sequence goes on from CALZMZ010000103.1 coordinate 4,261, forward strand.
CCGTCCCTGTTATTTTGTCCATTGAGATCCATTCATCATCAGATGATGCTGTCCATGAAAGAATGCCCGTACCTTCATTAGTAATTGATAGACTCCGTGATGAAGGGATCGATCCATTTACTGATTCAAAATCCAGAGATATTGGATTAACCGAAAGTTCAGGTATGGGAGGCTGTACTACGTTCAGTTCTATCTCAACTGTTTCAGAGGCCCCTGTCTCATCACTTATTAATACATGACCTGTGTGGATTCCTGAATCAAGGCCCGTCATGTTTACTCCAATTTCCATTGTGTGGCTTCCCAACGGTGCCAGTGGGCCGGAACCTTCTGACAGGGTGATCCAGCTGTTTTCAGAAGATGCTGACCAGTTAAGAAGGCTGTTGCCGTTATTGCTTATTTCTACTGACTTTGATTCGGGATTTGTGCCTTGCTCATCACCTTCGAAATAGAGGTTCAGCGGGTCTACTGAAAGCTGCATATATGAATCTATTCCGTAGACTTCAACGCTTTCTGTATGCAGTGATGCTATAAACAGCCTGTTGCTTTTGCCCCATACTATCCCGACAGGTGTCCTGAGCTGATGATCTTCATCATAGAGGGAAGTAAGGAAAGTGCCGTTACCGTCAAATACCTGTACAAGCTGCTGGAACGTATCAGTCACATATATTCTCCCTTCACTATCTACCGCAACTCCCACGGGTTTACTGATTTTTCCATTTCCTATTCCACGCTCACCAAAACTTCTGATGAATACTCCATCCATGTCAAATATCTGTATGCGTGCACCTTGCCCGACACCTGACATGGATTGAATATGCTGACGGTCGAGGACAATAAGTTCGTCTGATATCTCATTTACTACCAGAGAAACCGGGAAATTAAATTTTCCTGCATCACTTCCTGTACTTCCGAAAGAGAAACTGAAAGACCCGTCAGGGTTGTACACCTTAATTACGTCCTGAAGGCTGTCCGCAACATAAATCCGGTCTCCGTATACTGCAATAGATGTTGGCTGTGCAAACTCCCCGTTTCCCGATCCAAGTTTGAACAGGAGCTGTAAGTTGGAGTCATATACCTCGACATTCGCGTCGAGTTTATTACCCACATAAATTCTTCCCTGTTGATCAACAGCAACACCAAGCGGTTCACGCAGACCAGTAAGGGTCTTCATATAGGAGCCGCTCTGGCTGAATATGAGAACTCTGTTTTCTATTGAATCGCTTACATACATATTTTCATGTCGATCAAGCGCTATTTCTGTCGGGAAATTCAAGTGATGATCTACAGGATTCAGTCTTACATATTCCGGCACTGCAGCTGAAAAAGCTGAATGTGCCATGAATGACAAGCTGAGTATCATTGAAATACTCAACTGTTTGATTGAAAAAGCAGTTTTTAAGTTTTTCATCATCATATCCTGTTTGGCCCTGGTATATGTTTAATAAATTTACACATAGTGTTCAATTAATTTACATGCAAGAAATATACCCAAATAAATTAAAGAGTTCCCTCCTGAAAATAAAGGGGAAATCACAGCACTCCTTTTTTTTAGCGCTTATTATCACTGATACTGCGTGATATGACGCTGTCTTTTGAACATGACCGAAAATAATAAATGGCATAGGTAACATTTTTAAGGCAATTAGCTTAATATCTTCCCGACCATTAATTCAGGGAAGAGTTCTGATACTGTTGAATACGCTTTTTCTGCTACCTCCATTTTGCCGAGATTATAATTGGCCTCGGCATACATAAACATCAGTGATGCTTGGGGTGTAATCTTTTTCTCAATGTATCCTCTGTATGCAGGTGAGCATAATGTTAACAGCCTGCTCCACTCAGCATGCTTGACATAGCTCCGGCCAAGAGTATCTGCTACGACACTCTGTAAGGGGGATTTGTGATATGTTTTCAGAAAGTCATGGTACAACATTTCTGCTTTTTCATAATCAGGTGGAGAATATTCGTTGACATAGATACGAATGAGCTTCCAGTGGCTCTCCTGAGCAAGCGGCGTCTCAGGATAATTTCTGATAATTTGCTTATACAGGGCCTCAATTCTGGGGAGTACAGACTGTCTGTCCCGGGTAGATCTCGTTATCTTGAAAATCTCTGAGAATATTTCAAAGGATTTTTTCTCATCTTCAGTATGAATATGGTCTTCTCTGATCTTTTCCGGTTGCGCAGTTTCATTGGGCAGTACCTTCTGTGTCTCCTTGGTGACGGTAGTACATGCTGTCAGAAAAATTAGTGCAATACCATATACATATACCTTATTCATAAGTGATTTCCCGCAACTACAGTGCATAGGTATATATCGTCAATAATGTATTAATTCTTTAGATCTTACAGGTTCTCAGGCAGCAGATTGTCTTTGGACGAACCTGTTAAGGCATGAAGGCAATCTGCGACAATGAAATTTGGAGGATTAAAATAATGCGGTCTGCTTTTTTGCTGGAAATGAATTTATTTCGGACGTCTTTTGCTGGCTGATCCTGTGTCCTTAAAAATGTCACGATGGCAGCTCATGCAATTGTCAATGTTGCCGCCTGCAGCATCTACCATGGACTGATACATCGCAGGGTTTGTTATCTTAACGGCATTAATATGTATCTGGAGCGCTTCATCTTCTTTTGAATCTGCACTTGATGCCATGTCTGCATGAGATATCCATATGACACCCGCAAGGACGCAACTGATAATTAAACTTTTTTTTATCATAATAAACTCCTGTTCATACTCTTAAAACAACTGGTCACCGTAGGGACCGCGATTAGGTCCAAGAATATCAATGATGTCCTCATTTCCATGGTTATGACAGTCCGTGCACACCCCGTAACTGTTTACAAGGGGGCCGTGACATATCACCCCGTCACAACCCGGTCCAGGGGGCACAGGCGGAAAGGCCGCCGGATGGTCATGCCTTCCATCACCAATTACTATATCATGACAATTATTACACAGATTTATCCACTCAGTGTTAGGGTCCCCGGAAGGACCGTTGCCGGTACCGGAATCAACCGTAACAGTACTTCCGTTTACTTCCATTCTGGTAAGGAATATATTAGGTGATCCGTGCGGCTCATGGCAGTCAGTACAGGCAAGAACATACGTACCGCACGAACCGGGGAGATAAGGGTTTTTTATATTTGAACAGGTATCCGGTTCATTGACATTTGGCACGTCATCATCAGCAGCCCCGACACCATGTTTTTCAATGTTCCAGTCAAATGTTTTGAGATTTCTTCCTAGAGCCATGCTGCTAATCATGTTCGCATTGTCATGACAATCAGTACAGAACGTTACATAGTCAGTCAGGTTTGACCCGTCCTGCAGTCCGGACCCATCAGGTTCATAGCCTGCAGTAAACCGCAATGGCGCCTGGTAATTGGCTGTATAATCGCTCATCCTTTCACCTATTACATCACCCCAGAGCCCCCAGGCATTGTTATCATCTGCATCGTGCTGACTCGGTCGGGAAACAGGCCAGCCCCTCGAACCAGAAATTTTGAAACCGCCGGGTGAATTCGGCGGGTCCCCCTGGGCAGAGTGAGAGTTGTGGCATGCAGAGCAGGGATTTGAGTCTGCTGTATATTCCCAGGTATTCATGGGAGCCTGGTTTGTTGATATAAATTTCAGAATGTCGTCAAGACTATGGGATGAATCATTACCTGCAGCAAGAAAAGAAAACTGCTGAAGAACATCATTTACCGGATCAGCATTCCATTCCCCGGCCCGATAACTGTAACTACGGTTCGTAATACCGCCTCCATCCTGAAACGAGCCCACATCCGTGTGGCACTGGAAACAGAAGTTGTCTGTCTGATCGATATGATTGTCGTAGAATAATGTGTACAGAGATGGCGAATTGGCGTCAGGAGCAGGTTCGGCACCGTCAAAACTCGCATGCATCTCATGGCAGTGAGCACAGAATCCTGTTGCATAGTCAGCCGGAAATCCTGCTGCAGTGCGTTTGACTCCATAGGTGGAATTGCCGTGCGCTGAATCAAGATAAGCTCCCGCATATACTGATCCAGTGAATATCAACCCTGTCAGCATAACCAGCATACCCTGCATTATTAATGTTCTTCTCATTTAGTCAATCTCCGGTTTCAGACCTGATATGTACGAGTTACATTATACCCGAAATGGCTGTAGAAAGTGTTGAGTTCTTATCATCCAGAAACCATTTTATTTTATAGTTCAATATATGTCCGTTGAGAGGAAAAGCTCGCTTTTTTATTAATTAAAGATATGTTTATGTGAATCAATACATGATTCACTTTATTGACAGGCTTTTTTAATGTTTATGAAAGAAGTAATGGGAATGCCTGTGCTTATGCGCTTTTTCACCATGAATATGCAGATGCTCATGAATGAGATTTGCCTTGAGTAAAAGATCCTCGTCTCCAAGAATCTCATCAGAACCGCCTATCTTTTCAATCCTGTGTTCTTCAGAAAGAAGCGCCACTTTTGTTTCGAGTTCAGCCACGAGTGAAAGGTCATGGGTTGCTATCACTACTGTTTTACCTGCTTCACTCAACGCGAGCAACAGTTCAACAAGAAAGCACTGGGTCCTGGGATCAAGTCCGTTAGTCGGTTCATCAAATAGAACAACTTCCGGATTAATTGTAAGCACCGATCCTATGGCCACCCTCTTCTTCTCACCGCCGGAGAGCATATAAGAAGGCCTGTCCCTGAGTTCTTCTATTTCCAGCATTTTTAATACATCATTGGCTCTGTCCATTGCTTCACTTTCCAGTATCTCAAGCTGGAGCGGTCCATAGAGCAGTTCATCCAGAACAGTGGGGCAGAACAGCTGGATGTCAGAATCCTGGAATACATATCCTACGCGTTCCCTGAAAAACTTCAGGAAACTCCTGTTCTTCAGGGTCTGTTCCGACACCTCTTTTCCCCTGAAAAAGACGTTTCCCTCTGACTGGTGTACCAGACCACTCATGATCTGAAGAAGGGTTGATTTACCCGTACCATTCGCACCGATAATGGCAAACCTTTCTCCCTCTTTCACCTCAAGCGAGATATCACTGACAGCTGGTATCCTGCCGTAGTAGCTGTAGCTTATGTTTTCAAGATTGAGTATGTTATCCATAGTCATAAAATGCTCCTCTGTTGGTTCAATGTCTCTGACCTGAACCTTCCCCCTTGCCGGTTCAACCTGCAGGGGCGGGTTTTAAACCCGCCCCTGCGTTTCTCATATAAATAAAAAGAACGCTCCTGCTATTAAAAGCAGAACACCTGTCATCATATCACGGGTATCAAGTTTGCCGAGCTCATACAATTTGACCTCTTCAGAGAACCCCCTGCTGAGCATGGCCTTGAATATTTCTTCACATCGAATCCTTGTCTTTTTAAAAATAAACCCCATCCTTCCAGCTGCCCATTTCCGGGCATCTGCATTATGTACCTGCCTGGCAAGTCTGCTCTTTTTTGCCCGGTGCATGTCTTCAACGGTTTTTGCAAAAATAAATATGTACTTGTAGGAAAGAGTTATAACCATCAGAAAACTGTCAGGGACCTTCATGACCTTTAAAGCCTTTATGATGTCCGGAAACGGTGTCGTGTACAGCACGAGAAAGCCAATTGAGAGAGAGTTTACAACCCGCATTGTCAGCATGGTGACAACGTTAAGTCCCTCTCTGGTGATGCCGATTTCTGCCGGGACATGATACACCCAGAATTGATAATCCCTTGATAACCGTACTACAGGAAACACGATTTCACCTTTTACAATGATATTAAAGGCAGAGGGAATTGCTATGAGAAATCCGAACAGGAATCCGAGAAGAAAAACCTTTTTATAAAAGTTAAAAATATTCAGACGCGATAATAAAACAAGAGAAAATATAAAAGTCCACAAATATACTTCAGGCATTATCTCTTGTTTAAGGCTCACGATCACTACAAAGAAAAGGAGAAAAAGCACTTTAATCCGGGCATCAATTCTCTGAAAAAATCCATCTATTGATGCAGTTTCCCATTGTATATAACCGGACTTTATTACATCAGCCACCTGATGTATTCCTTTTTCTATAAATGATATTTTTACTTTTTCCCTGCCCGCTTCAAAGGACCGGGAAGCAGGTTTATTTAAAAGAAATGCGGGGATCTTACCTGCCATTTTTCATCACCAATTTTGAAATCATATATATGACAAAGGCAACTGCAAGGATGCCTATGAGTCCTGATGCAATATATGAAATGACCTTTACTTTCATGGAACTCTCTTCTCCCCCGAGGTTGTAATCCGGGACAGGGGCCTTCCAGACATCTGCATATTTCCTCAATCCGTCAGGAACAAATCCAAGGAGTTTCTCCAGTGTATCTGTGCCCCACTCACCCCAGGCATCTCCTGAATTAAAAAGCTCTGGCAGAATGATACCCAGCGGTGAGATCAAAGCCATAATTAAAAGCCCTGTCCATAATTTCTTTTGCATCTTTGTCATTTACTTGTCCTGACCGGATACTGCATGAATAATCTCAGGTTCGTTCTTCATAAAATATTTAAACAGGAGAACGGTCACGACACCTTCAACAATGCTGAACAACAACAGGTGCTCAAGTGCCATAACAGGCAGGGCAACTGAGAGAGGATAAGGCGAATACAGGGGCTGTCCATCAGGAGAATGTGCTATGAGCGGTTGTATACCAAGTTGTATCGCAACCATTATTGCTGAAACAGTCAGACTGACATATCCTGACATAAATGCGGCTGCTGACATTCTTGCAGGTGTTGAGGATGCACCTCTGACCAGATTGAATACCCAGTATGCCACAAAAGGCATGACCACCGCTATATTAAAACAGTTTGCCCCCATAGCTGTAATCCCTCCGTCGCCGAAGATTAAAGCCTGAATGATCAGGACAACAGAAACAGCGATAACCGCTGTCCACGGCCCCAGCAGGACCGCAATAATTCCTGCTCCCACGGCATGGCCTGTCGTTCCCCCGGGTATGGGGATATTAAACATCATGATGAGAAAGGAGAAGACCGCGGCCATAGCAAGATAAGGGACCTGCTTTGTTGAGAGTTCTTTTTTTATTTTCCTCAGGGCAACGGACCAGCAGATCAGGGATGCCCCGAACAGAGGTATATATGTTTGTGGACTTAAATATCCGTCAGGTATATGCATTGGGTTTCACTTTGTTTCACTCCTGATTAATTCTCGTAATTCAGGCTTAATGAGAATCTTACCGTTAGGGGCGGGTTTGAAACCCGCCCCTACAACATTTATTGGTGTTACTATTTTTTATTACGTGCTACTGCATGATCAAAAAAAATTACTTCAAACGCTTACCTGTTGTAGTTGCCGTCAACTTCCCATGCTTCACTCCCTTAGTCCCTATCAGCCTGTCAGCAACAGCTTTTATGTCCTCTGACCTGCCTTTCACAATAATCACCTCAAGGCAGTTATGTCCGTCGAGGTGGATATGAGTTGTCGATATTACCAATTGGTGGTAATGATGTTGAATGTCATTCAGGGTATCGTTAAGCTCCCTGGTGTCATGGGAGTACACAAGGGTGATCGTGCCCACTGTTTCCGTATTGTCAGATTTCCATTCCTCGGTAACAAGGCTGTCCCTTATAAGGTCCCTGATAGACTCACTCCGGCTTGCATAACCCTTTCTCCTTATGAGCCTGTCAAACCTTTTAAGCAAAGGACTTTCGAGTGATATACCGAATCTCGTTACTGACATGGTGTTACAATATTATATTTCGTAACACTGTTAAATGCAAGGGCGAATTAATTCCATGCAATGCGTAAGGGTGGATTTGAAATCCGCCCCTACACATCCGACATACGTCACAAATTGCAAAACTACTTCTCTTCGCTGCCCCCCTTTTCAGGCGCTTTTTCAGAAACCACATTAACCGCGTTTATTAACCACATATCATTCTGCTCCACCATTTCATAGTTGATCTCATACAGATATCCTTTATGTTCCTTCAGAACCTTCTGTGTCTCCAGATCAATATGGCGTATGTCCCAAGTCTCCTGTGTTGTCACAGTAACCGTTTTATCATCGAGCGTCTGAATTTCGCCGATCTCAATGTTTTTTAATTCAGACTGCATCTGCCTATTGGCTTTTTTTATATTCGACAGACGATGATCAAGCCTGGCCCCGTGATCTACAGTGAGAATCTCCTTAAGGATTTTTAATTCATTTGTCATGTATGCTTCAGAAAGGAGTTCATCATAGCGTTCTATAAGAGCCTTTATCTCATCCTCATTTATTCCTGCAATCTCTGTTTCAGAGTTCTTTATTTCAGCAGACTTTTCAGTCTCAGGAGTGCAGGCAAAGATCGCTGAAAGCATTACAAGCATAGTGATGATTACACGTTTTCTCATTTTTGCTCCCTTGTAAGGGCGAACTGCCGTGCGCCCTTACGCATCAAAACCTGTTTTTATTAATCCACCATGTAAGCCGAATGTATCCCTGCCGTGAAGTAGGGAATAAGGAAAAAAGCAACTATCGAAAAAACAAACGCACAGATGATATACCATGAAGACAATGTCCCTTTCCATCGGAACGTGATTCTGCCATGCAGATACAGACCATATACAAACCATACGACAAGCGACCATGTCTGGGTAGGCGCCCACGACCAGTAGCTGCCCCAGGAA
>CALZMZ010000104.1 GCA_945788685.1 Thermodesulfovibrionia bacterium
GGGGAAGTAACCCTTATTTATTCCGGTGATAATTTTCAGCCCCTGCCCTATACGTTTCCTGATTATAGATCAGATGAATATCTTGCTTTTTTCAAAGAGGCGAAGCAGATTTTCAGGACTCAACCGGAAATGAAATAAAAAGTATGTCCCTGGAAGTCATTAATAATGCAAATCTGATGTCCCTGATCGGACAGGTATATCAGACATTACTGTTTCATACCGGATTCCGGTATCAATAGATCGGGACAATGAGGCAAATATTCTGAATAATCAATATGTTTGCTGTTGGCATGTGAGTTGCAATGATAACAGTATAAACCGGATATGTAGAGCATGGATTGCAGTTTATTGATTAATGATATAAAAAATTTTACTTAAAGAGAGGGTATAAAATCATTAAGAGAAAAATTATTTAAAAATTGAAAGAGCTGGATTGCTATTGGATTATGAGAATGAACACTGTTTTTGCCATTTAATTACTGTTTTGATCATGGTATATAGGTGAAATTCCAACTGCTAATATTTATTGACAACTTATAATGCTCGTGGTAAAATTTATTTTTATAATAGATAGGTTAGCGCTCTTTCATACGTATTCATATAAATAAATTTCAACATATAAATTCGGGGGGTGTCATGAAATTAAAAAGAGTGCTTGTCATATGTATATCAGTCATTTTCTTTACGATTGCCTGCAGTTCTGCAAAACATGTGGAGAAGAAACCCCCATCCAGATTCTCAGGCATAACTCTCTCAAAAGATATCGAACAAAAGGACTCACTCGGCGTCCCCATAGAACCGACCACATCATTTACCAGTCTGGACAAAGAAGTTGTAGCGCATCTGAAATTTGAAAATCTTGCAGGAAAGCACCTCTTGAGATGGGACTGGATAGACCCCGATGGCAATCTCTACTACTCTACCGGAGATTATCCTGTAAAGACTTCACAGGGCAAGTATTTAATTCAGGCAACGGCGTGGCACAGGCTGTCTATCATGGGAGACCTCGCAGCACAGCAAGACGGCCAGTGGGCAGTAAAGGCCTTTGTTGATAATGAGCTTATTGATTCTAAAAACTTTGTCATTACTTCGTTACAGGATATAGATAAATTCCCTGAGGCGGTCCAGAGACCATATCCCAAGGACTGGGCCATTGTCATTGGTATAGAGGAATATGCAAGCCTTCCCAGTGTGGATTATGCCAGGAGAGATGCCTTGATTGTAAAAGAGTATTTCACGAAAATGATGGGTGTACCTGAAGAAAATGTCATTATGCTTATAGACGGTGAAGCTACAAAGGCAACACTTGAAGGGTACCTTAAACAGTATTTGCCTGCCAATGTTGATAAAGATACAACGCTTTATGTTTACTATGCTGGTCACGGGGCCCCTGATATGGAAAAAGGCGAACCCTATCTGGTTCCTCATGACGGGAATATGCGCTTTATTGCACAAACAAGCTATAGGCTCAAGAATTTTTATAATGACCTGGACAACCTGAATGTAGGAAGGACCTACATATTCATGGATTCCTGTTTTAGCGGCGTTGCGTCAAGGGCTTCAGAAATGCTGGCAAAAGGCGCACGGCCGGCCCTGGTGCATGTGGAAGGCGTTTCAATCGATGCAAACAATATCGTTGCTATCTCAGCTGCTACGTCTGCACAGGTCAGTAATTCCTATCCTGAAACTGAGCACGGACTTTTTACCTATTATCTGTTAAAGGCATTGCGGGGTGATGCTGATGAAAATGAAGACGACTGGGTCAGCATAAAAGAGACATATGCATATATCAAAAAGAATGTAACTCGGGTGGCACGCCGTATGGGTCTGGAGCAGACACCAGTAATTACACCATCACTTGAATCGCTCAAGGACCAGTCAATAATCAGAGTTATGGATAATTAATAGCTTACGCATGATCCTATGAAAAAACTGTTCTTTGCATTCATTATTAACATTGGCCTTGTCGCCGGTGTATTGAACAGTCCTGTTTCAGCGCAGGACCTGGTATGGGTCACAGTTGAAGGGAGAGCTTTAATAGAGAACGTAAGTAAAGAAGAAGCAAGAAGCCGTGCAATTGAAGATGCCATGCTCACTGCCGTGAACAAGGTTGTCGGCGCGTCCATATCAGCAGAAACGCTCGCAGTAAATCTTAAGCTGTCCGGAGGACTGGTAGGATCCATACCATATGGAAGGCTGACTGAAAAAAAAATAATTGAGGAAGGGATAGTGACTGTTTACAACGATGGAAAGGCCAGGCCTGAGAAAGTATACAAGGTCAAGATGAAAGCCGGAGTGCTGGAAGAAACGAATGGCACAGATGCATCATTCTGAAAGCCGGAGTGCTGGAAGAAACGAATGGCACAGATGCATCATTCGCGATTGATGCTGCACTGAACAGCTTCAATTATAAAGACGGTGATGAAATGATACTGAGTGTGACGCCCTCGAGCGACTGTTTTATTGCGGTGTTTGAAATAATGGAGGACAACAGGGTCCTTCGTTTGATACCGAACAGTTTTAAAAATAATAATTTTGTAGAGGCCTTTGAAACATTTACTTTTCCTGATGAAACAGACAGGCAAAAAGGAATAAGTCTCAATGCGCATGTACCCAAAGGTAAGAATACTTCTTCTGAGATACTCTATGTTCTTGCCTTGCAACATCCATTTAATATTAATTCAGCTATTCAGCAGGGGATATTTGGTTTGTATAAGGGACAGACAGCATTTATCAATAACCTGATAAAAGAGGTGGTTACTATACCAATAAATGAAAGAGCAGAGAAGATGGTCCAATATAAAATCAGTAAATAAAGAGGGGGTATATTATGAAACTAGTCAAAAGAATTATTATTACAGCGTTGCTGATAGCAATTATCGGCCTCCATTTTCCCGGCCAGAACTTTGCTGCCAGCCAGAGCTTATTTGCCAGGGCAGAAGCTGGCATTACAGAGCATCGACCTGAGATGCTTGCTCCTCCTGAAATCGATATTCCTGTAGAAATGGTTTCGCCAGCCCAGTCTTCAGGGAAAGCTGTTGCAGCTGAAAAGAGCAGTAACAAATGGTTGTATCTTGGCGGGGCATTACTGGTAGGTGGCGGTGCAGCTATAGCCTTAAGCGGTAAGTCATCATCAGATCCAGATCCAGATCCTGATACAGGTGATATAACTGTCTCCTGGTAACGGCAGGACAGGATACTTTCAATAATGAATGTTAAACAGGACGGTCATATGAAATTTTTTCATATTAAAAGAATGCAGGGGAGTATTAAATATGTAATCGCTTTTTTTATTGTTTTCGGGCTTATTTCCTGCGGTTCACATGAATATGGCGGATCAACAGGCAGCATAACAGTAAAAGTGGCATGGCCTGATGAGGACACGGGGTCACAGAGTCTTTTCGCTTCATTGATGCCGACCAGCATAAAAACAGTCAAAGTTAAAGTGTCCGGCCCGGGAATGAGCGATGTCGAGAAAAACTTCTCTGCAGCAGCAGGAAGCGGGACAATCAGCGGGATACCGTCAGGAGCTGACCGCACCCTGACATTATACGGGCTTGATTCAGTCGGCATAACTGGATACGAATGTAGCATAACCGGTATAACAGTTATTGCTGGTGAGACAGCCGACGCAGGCATTGCAGATATGCAGCCTGTAAGCGGCCTGAATGCTCCGTTAAATGTTATTGCTACAGCCGGGGATCAGAGGGTAACGCTTAGCTGGGACAGTGTAACCGGTGCTACGGGTTATAAAATTTATATGGGGACAAACAGTGGAGTTTCAAAAACCACGTATGATACCTACTATACCTGCAGTCTGACATCTTGCTACATTGATAGTTTAACGAATGGGGAGCCCTATTATTTTGTTGTTACGGCAGTGGATAGTGATAGTGAGAGTGTCGATTCAGAAGAGGTCAGTGCAACGCCATCAGCCGTTCTTGCTGCCCCGCCAAATGTCATAGCCACTGCCGGGGATGGAGAAGTAACACTCAGCTGGGACAGTGTAACCGGTGCTACGGGTTATAAAATTTATATGGGGACAAACAGCGGAGTTTCAAAGAACATGTATGATATGTACTATACCTGCAATATCACGTCCTGTTATATTAACAGCTTAACAAACGGGGTGACCTATTATTTTGTCGTTACTTCAGTTGACAGTCAGAGTGAGAGTGCAGAATCAGCAGAGGTCAGTGCAACGCCTATTCTTATTGGGCCCGGCAGCTTTTGCGGTTATGATTCGTATGGTGATGTTTTAGTGTATGATTGTAACCTGGCCTGTTATCCCGAATACTATGAAGGAGACAGTTACTGTGATGATGGCGTAATGACAAACGCCGACTTCATGTGTTCTGAGTTAAATTTTGATGGTGATGACTGCGGTTCTGTGTGCGGCGTTAATCAAGTTGCAGGTGGAGATACACTTGACACTCAATCTTTCTGGTTAGGTAATACGTCCGGGACATTTGACTTTTTTTACGAGACATATTCTCTCAAGGACCAGATAATTGTTTATTATGAAGGAAGTGTATTATTTGATACAGGATGTGTCGGCGCTTTTGACACTGTATCTCTGTCATATTCCGGGAGCTCCACCATGGTTCAAGTGGAAGTAAGTCCTAACTGTGATGGTTCTTCCGGGACTGCATGGGAATATACAGTCAATTGTCCTTAATCCCGGGTTGCCTTTTTTGGGGATTGTATCGATTTGAAGGTTTGAGACGATTCCTCTGACGTTACTGATAATAGTGATGGGACTGTTACGGACAGTGCCACCGGATTACTATTGATCCTCAACCGCCTGTTTCACGTCTACAGGCGATGTATCTGCTATAGATTTCTCAGCTACATCTGTTAATACCTTATGGTCTCATCCAATGAATGATCTGAAAAACTTCCGGTGCGTACGTTAAACTGCGCTGGAAGGTGAGGGACCGATTGCGGGTAAAAGCGGCTACGGTTTCATTACGAGTCTGAATCCGATAACGTCAGACGCAAAGTCTGGTTGAAAATGTGAACGTTTGGAAGACCTGCTCGCAGTAAGTGTAGCGAGCCAGTGACCGCCGCGAAGAACACGGTCAGCCCCTGATGACGGTCCCCGGGGGTCTGAAACAGGCTGGTCAGGATAAGTACCATACCAGTCCTGAGACCACTCTGATACATTTCCATGCATATTAAACAGTCCCCACTGATTGGGTTTAAGTGTACCTGTCTGAATGGGGCTTTTACGGTTGATCATGAATCCGGAACCACAATCCGAATACTGTAAACCAACGTTGCCGTAATTGGCCTGATCAGTGGACAGGCAATCACCAAATGCAAAGGGAGTTGTTGTTCCTGCCCTGATTGCATACTCCCACTCTGCTTCAGTTGGCAGGAAAAAGGTTACGTCATGATTTTTATTTGTCCAGTGTATAAAGGCCGTTGCATCGTTCCATGACACGCAGGTAACGGGATGATTTTCAGTCTGACGGACTACAGTGGTTTCCCATGACCCGGGATGCTCCCAGTTGCTTCCCTTACTTTTCTTCCATCCTGAGCCTGAACTGATCCAGCATCCTCCGCTGGTCTCTCCTTCTGTTTTATAGCCGGTGTCCTTTACGAATTTCCGGAACTGTCCAACGGTGACCTCTGTTGTCTGCAGGTAGTATCCTTTTGAAATGATCACGCGATGACCCTTTTCATCATGAAATGCACCGGGTTCGTTCCCAGAACTTCCCATGGTAAAACTGCCCGGCTTGATAAATACAAACTTCATCCCCAGACTGTTTGTATACGTACCGCTGAATTTTGTGAGTTTGATATCAACAGTCCTGTCGACACCAGCGTAAAGCTCGATCCATTTCCTGGATGCACTATATCCTGCAGCACTGACTTCAATGTGATATTTGCCAGGGCTGAGATCCATGCCCTGATAAAACCGGGGCCGGATGTTAAGCACTCGAATATCAGCGCCTTCTGGTTCGGTATGTACAAAAACCCTGCTTTTCTCCGACACACTCTTACTGAAGTGAAAGACAAAATCACCCTGTTCTGCTTCAGTTGATTTGAATTTTCCATATCTTGGGTGCCGTCGGTCCAATGAGTTCCTGAGCACCGTGTCTCTCAGGAAAACGCCAATTTCAGCCCCTGTGATATATCCATCGTACACAAGATCAGCATCTCCATTCAGACCCCTGATGAGAGAATTTTTATATATGTTCTTTTCAGGGACGGGATCGCCTTCCATCCCTGCAATAATAAATTGACGCACCGGCAAGGCGCTTTCATGCAGGATTGTTTCCAGAACAGGGACCTCAGCTGTCAAATCAGAGCTTGAAAAAGAAGAATCAAAAAACATTATCATATGCCGTGAAAGGACCTGTGAAGCATATGATGTGAGTTCTTTTATGCTTATGGCCTTCTCTGTAAATGTATCCGGGTCCTCAATCAATCGGGGGCAATCACGGGGAATAATCCATCCCATCTTTTTTCCGCCTGCCAGATTCTGCGTTACACTACGGCCGGAATAATACAATATTATCCCCCGATCTGTTTCCTGTCCAGCCAACTGCACCAAATTTTTTAATGCGTCTCTTAAATGCCGGGAATCAGGATCAATCAGCAATTCGGCTTCAACACCTTTTCCTTTGAGGAAGGTGAAGACATCCTTTGCATCGCGTGAAGCATCCGGCATATGTTCCCATACATCATATGTGCTCACTCCTATTACAAGGGCATAGTAATTCTTATACAGATAGATCTTTTCCCCGTTTGGGGAAACAATACTGATATCTTGAGCTGAGCCGGGCAGAGGATAGACTAAAAGGTAGAGATTGATGAGAAACAACAGTATACAGCAAAGCCCTGTTCTAAGCAAAAAAATACAGTTCATGAAGAAACCTCTTTTTATGCACATGCTGCCAAAACTGACATATTATTTTTCCTGTTCAGGCAGAGCCATGTTATGACTGCCACAAACAAGAATAACATAATTTATTAATGGTACATGATACGCAACAAATCATTTTACCACATTTTCCATTTGGAATTAGATATATCAGGTGCACTATGATACCTGTTTATGTTGGGACTGTGCATGTAACAACATGGATTCTGATTTAGTGCGTATGGATTGCTGTCTGAATAGGGAAATATATCAAACCTCTCATACTTATAAAATCGGAACTGAAGAGGGTATACTTATAGGTGCAGGCAGGAACCCGGGAATCTTAATAAACGTAATTGATGCCGGTTCAGTTTTAAACCAGCTGTAAAAATAAATTTGATGAAATTCATAAAAGGCAAACAGATCGAATTTAATGAACAGTTTCTTCATGCCCTGACTCTCATGGAAGAAACCGACAGTAATGTTTTTGTGACCGGCAGGGCAGGTACGGGCAAATCTACCCTGCTTCAATATTTCCGGGAAAACACTGACAAAAATGTTTCTGTGCTGGCACCGACAGGTGTGGCTGCAGTGAATGTGAAAGGACAGACAGTCCACTCTTTTTTTAATTTCAAGATAGGTGTTACCCCGGACACTGTGCATAAGATCAGACCAAGGGACAAGGACCTCTACTCTCATCTGGATACCATTATTATTGACGAGATCTCTATGGTCAGGGCTGACCTGCTTGATTGCGTGGATCTCTTTCTCAGAAAGCATGGCAAAACCACCGGGCCCTTTGGAGGCATTCAGATGATCTTTATAGGAGACCTCTATCAATTACCGCCTGTGGTGCCCTCAAGAGAGAAGGCCCTTTTCAGGGACCTGTATAAAAGTCCATATTTTTTCAGTGCCCGGGTATTTGAAGATGATCTGTTTTCAAAACTTGCCGGCGACGACGGTCCTTTTAAAATGGAGCTTATTGAACTTGAAAAAGTATACAGACAAAAAGACCAGCGGTTTCTGCATTTACTGAATGGCATCAGAAATAATTCCATTACTGAAAAAGACATGGAGGAGATAAATAAGAGATGTGATCCCGGTTTCCATGAGAAAGAAGGAGATTTTTATATCTATCTGACAACCACAAATGCACTTGCTGATAATATCAATAATTCCAAGCTGAGCGAACTTATGACGGACGAACATTGCTATGAGGGCCTGATTGATGGTGATTTTGGTGAAAAGAGTCTGCCCACTTCACTGGATCTTACGTTGCGAACCGGGGCTCAGGTTATGCTGCTTAATAATGATCCCCATGGAAGATGGATAAATGGGAGTATAGGCAGGATTGCGGATATTGACGAGAATGAGGATGGCCCTGACATATTATGGATAGAGCTGTCAGATGGAGAGCTCGTCGATGTAATCCCTCACAAGTGGGAGATGTATGAATTTTCTTATGACAAGGAGTCATCCAGAATATTATCTGAAAGTGTCGGGTCTTTTACCCAGTATCCTCTCAGGCTTGCCTGGGCCGTGACTATCCATAAATGCCAGGGCATGACCTTTGAAAGAGCGGTCATAGACATTGGAAGAGGGACATTTTCACATGGTCAGCTTTATGTTGCACTCAGCCGCTGTACAACACTTAACGGGCTTGTGCTCAAGAAGCCGGTTTTTAAAAAACATGTTCTGCTGGACAGGAGGGTAGTCCAGTTTGTAACGCGCTACCAGTATGATCAGGCCGGGAAACTGTTATCACTAGATGACAGGTTTGCCATCCTTGATGAGGCCATTAGTCAAGGGAAGAAACTTGAAATAGTTTATCTTAAAACAGGTGACGAAAAATCAAAAAGGACCATTCTTCCCAGGCATGCAGGAGAGATGGAATATCAGGGCAGGAAGTTTCCCGGAGTGCAGGCATTCTGCACGAGCAGAGAGGACGAGAGGGTGTTTCATCTTGAAAGGATTCTTGAGATGAAGATAGTGGAATAATCCCGATTAACTATTTAGAGTCTGTCCATAGATATGCATTTTCCGTCATGCCGGACTTGATCCGGCATCCAGAAGCTATTGAAAAGACTGGATTCCGGCTTAAGGACTACCGGAATGACAACCAGAAGAACAGCGTTTATTTACAGACACTTTTAGATCCCGAGTTTTTCCATAACGTAGTCTTCAACTGCTGTGACTGCTGACCTGATCTCATCTGTCCGGGGCAGCTTATCAGCAATTATGTTTACATAGTCATTTTCCTGCACAATTTTTAATGAATAATCAAAATGCAGTCCATATATCCATGACAGCTTGAGAAGTTTAAAATCATTTTCTGATCTCAATGATCTGTATGATGCGGCACGTCTATTATTAAGACATGATATCACGGTTTCTGAGTACTCATCTGTCTCAGGCAGGCCAAAAGCGGTTTCAGAGGCCTGCTCTTCCGGAGGACTTTCATAATATTTTATAAATACCCTGAAGATGTCCAGCTTGTCAGCGTCCCGGTATATCTGGTATTGCAAAGGCATTATGAAATTTTATGGTTTGAAGAACGAGTTGCTGCTCTTTGTCATTAAGGTTCTTAAGTACATTGTTTTCAAGAAGTGTAATTGCTCCCAGCAGACCGTGGTTCCTTGATATTCTGTCCTGAAAAGTCTTGTACTCTTTAAACTGTCTGAACCTGCCGAGGTCATGAAACAGGGCAATGGTTTCGGCGAGCATTATTTCACCGTCACTCAGAGACAGGTCACTGGCGATAGCTGCAATATTTTCACACACATGTTCTGTATGTTCGATTTTAAGAGCGAGGTTTTTCCATGCCTCTTCATCAGAGGTATGAAATGAATTTGAGTATTCCTTATACCATCTCTTATATAACTGAAGGTCTTTTTCAGTCATTCTCTCCAACTTTAATGATTACTACGTTCGGATGGGTATAGGATGCTGCAGCGATTTCTTCCGGTGTACCCTCTGTTATTTTCTCCTCATCGTATCCGAGTTTTTCACAGACGTACATTCTTAGTGACGAGTGACGAGTGACAGGTGACGCGTAAATTATATTGGCTATTTCTGTTGGACTGTTTACCCTGTCCGTAAGGATAGCTATTGTTTTATGCTGTTTAATCAGCTCCGGGAGGGCTGTAATTTCATATTCAAGTTTTCTTCTGTTATCCGGATCTGGTCCGCCGTGAAGGCTCATGATAAACGCATTGCTTGATGGTTCTTTTATTTTCGCAAATGCTACCTGTATACTGGACAGATCCGGATAGACCTCCACTGCATCTTTGCCGACCAGTTCCATAATGACCCTGCCAATCCCGAAAAACATGGGGTCACCTACAGCAAGCAGTGCGATTATTTTGCTCTGATAATAGTCACTGATATACTTTTTTGTCTCATGAATATTTCTGAGAGATACAATTCTGTCTTTAACAGATTCATATTCAACATATTCTTTAAAAGCCTCAAGCAGTCTGTCATTGGTAAGAACAACTTCAGACTGTAAAAGGGCCTTGATTGCCTTTTTATCGAGTGGACGAAATCCTATGCCTATCACAAATACTTTATTCATTTTGAAGATCAGTTGATGCTCTGATTCTTTCGAGCACCACTTCTACCAGTTTTTTATGAGCGCCCAATGGTTCGGTATATATGAATTCAACATGGGGATGTGCTTTTTTTGCCCTGTTAATCATATCAGGAATGTTTTTGGAAACATGATATCCGCTGCTGAGTAAATAGGGATGGATAATTATTTTATTTGCGCCATTGCTTACAGCATTTTCTATTACTTCCTGCAGTTCAGGTTTCATAAACTGAAGGTAGGCAATTCTTACGCATGTATCGTTGCATGAAGGATGGATAATGTTATGCAGCTCTTCAGCGATGTAACCGGTACTATCTGCCTCTTCTTCAGGATTACCGTGTCCTACAATAATTATAAGTTCAGCGCTGCTCATTCAAGATCCTCAATATAATTTTTCATACATGCGTCCATCCCGACCTGTCTTAATATAAAACAGATATCAACTTTGGACTTTAAAAT
>CALZMZ010000105.1 GCA_945788685.1 Thermodesulfovibrionia bacterium
AACTTTGATATAAGAAAACATCTGCTGGAATATGATGATGTAAATAATAAACAGCGCACAGAGATATATTCATTCCGTAAAGAGATACTGACTGCAGACAGCCTGAAGGAAAGAATACTGGATATGGCGGAGGAGTCAATTGATGACATTCTCAATATCTACTGTCCTGAAGACAAGCATGCGGAAGAGTGGGACCTGAAAGGCCTTGGTGATGCACTTTACGGACAGTTTTTGATATCTCCATCTCTGGATGTTATGAACTTTGATGAACTACGCAAGAGTATTATTGATGAATTCATAAAGGTCTATGAAAACAAAGAACTTGAGATCGGAACTGATACATTCAGATATCTGGAAAAAATGGTCCTGCTGCAGGTTGTTGATTCCCAATGGAAGGACCATCTTTTAAGTATGGACCATCTGAAAGAGGGAGTAGGACTGCGGGGATACGGTCAGAGAGACCCGCTGGTAGAGTATAAAAAAGAAGCATTTGATATATTCGCAGACCTGGGCGGACGGGTAGCATCAGAGGCAGTCTCAAGGTTAATGAAGATCCAGATCGCACGGGAACAGCAGGTTCAGGAGAAGTTTATTCCAAGACCGTCAAGGATGACATTTGGCAGGGGCAGTGGATCGGAAAGCTCCAAACCTCAGACAGTGATAAAAGACAAAAAGATTGGCAGAAATGATCCCTGCATCTGTGGCAGCGGCAAGAAATACAAAAAATGCTGTGGAGTGAATGGGTAATCTCCTTCTATTAGATAGCGGCAGTTCTCATGTGCGCAGGTACGGAAAATCCCTGAGAAGCAAAGGGTGGCGCCTGACTTACGCTAAAGGGATCAGGGAAGCGCTTTCCCGTATAAAAGAATCCAGTATTCATCTTATAGTTATTGATAGTTCGGTGTCAGC
This sequence comes from Thermodesulfovibrionia bacterium, assembly GCA_945788685.1. GTDB lineage: Bacteria > Nitrospirota > Thermodesulfovibrionia > UBA6902 > UBA6902 > CALZJD01. The sequence goes on from CALZMZ010000105.1 coordinate 910, forward strand.
TGCCTATGCAGGCTCAAAGGCTTTCAGGGCGGTTTCAGCCTCTTTCCCCATACTTATCCTGTTAAACAAAGATGCAGCTAAAAAGGAGCTTAATACGTGGCTGAAAAGCGACCTTGCCTTCCCCATTAGTGAACGGCCGGCCCTTGAAGAATTCATGCATTGGGTCAACAGACTTCTGCATCATACATCTGTTGAGACAGAGAATGCTGCTTTGAAGGCTGACCTCGTGCAAAAGTCAAAAGAATCATCATTTCATGATCATACGAGGGAAATACTCTCCTCTGATACTGATGTGGGCACAATGTTAAAGATGATTTTGCAAGTTCTGCAAACAACGACAGGGGCAAGGGCAAGTTCTCTTCTCATCAGTGATGAGCCTTTCTGTGACATGTTGAAACTGCGCAATTCCATTATGATCAGAAAGCAGGTGTTTAAAAAAGGCCAGGGCATAGCCGGTTTTGTCATGGAAAAAGGCACCGCAGTAAACATAAAAGATGTGCAACATGACAAGAGGTATGATGTAAAGGCTGACAGTTACAGGAAGCTGAACGTACGGGCAATGATGTGTGTCCCACTGCTCATTCATGGGCGCATAGTCGGGATTATAAGACTTATTCAAACAGATCGCAGAAAAGTTTTTTCAGAGAATGATATGTGCCTGCTTAAACATGCTGCTCACTATGCAGCATTATCAATAGAAAGGGCTTATCTGTATGAGAAACTGAAAAATGATGAATTGACCAATCTGTATAATATGAGTTATCTGCTTCAGGCAATAGACCTGGAAATAGAACGGTCACGACGCTTTAATTCGGTTTTCTCACTCATATTTATGGATATGGATAATTTCAAAAAGGTCAATGATAGATATGGGCATCTTGTTGGCAGCAGGGTGATTGTTGAAATTGCCCGGCTTCTTGAGCAGAATGTCAGAAAACTGGATATAGTTTCCCGTTATGGTGGTGATGAGTTTGTCATTATCCTTCCCCAGACTTCACATGAGATAAGTTTTCACATAGCTGAGAGACTGAGAAAAATGATAGAGAAGAATGTTTTTCTTATCAATGATTCCAATTCAATCAAGCTTACTGCAAGTTTCGGTGTAGCGTCCTATCCTGACAATGCAAAAGGGAAAGATGATTTGCTCAGACTTGCGGACAATGCAATGTACAGCGGAAAATTTCTGACAAAAAATATCGTTTTTCAAGCAAAATGATATTGAATAAATAAGGTGTAACTGATCAGATCAAAAGTGACAGAGGCACAAAGTTTTAAAAAACGAAACATATTAAATCGGTCACTATGAAAATCCTTTTTTCACTTTGTCCCTATGTGCTTCTGTGCCTTTGTGCCAATGCGGTTATAAAAAGATAATAAATATGCTTGACCTGTTTAATAAAACATATCGGAATGTACTTGAATGCATGACAGATGGAGTATATCTGGTAGATATGGATAAAAAAATACAGTACTGGAACAGGGCTGCTGAGACCCTCACAGGTTTAACTGCTGATAAAATGGTCGGCCGTTCTCATGATGATATTACGTATGAAGATGAAAAAGGTATTGTTCTTCAGCCATTTGAATATCCGGTTGCTCTCTGCTTTCAGGAAAAAAAGGTCATCAGCAGGCAGCTGTATAAAGCAGGTACTGTCAATGACAGAATCATGCTTGAGGAAACTGCAGCCCCATTTATGGAAAAGGGGAAAATGACAGGCGTGATTGCTACTGTCCGGGATATATCCAACACTACTGAAAAAATAGAAAACCGCATTAAGTCAGAGAGAAAAGAAAGGCTGATACCGATCTGCGGATGGTGCAAGAAAATCAGAAGCGATGAGAACTACTGGGAGCAGCTTGAATCATATCTGACAAATGAGGGCTTTGGTATCTTTACCCACGGCATGTGTCCTTCCTGTGCTGAAACGATTTTTGAAAAAAAAGTATATCTGGAGAGCTTTCAGAACATATGCAAGGCCATAAGCGCCAGCATTTCTGTTGATGAAGTCCTCCATCTCATTGTCACTAATGTTGTGAAAGTGATGAATGTGAAGGCGAGCCTGCTGAGGCTTCTCAACAGGGAGACCCAGCAGCTGGAGATTGCAGCCTATTACGGACTGAGTGAAAAATATGCAAATAAAGGCCCGGTAGGATATGACAAAAGTATTGATGACGCGCTGGCTGGTGAGCCGGTGTCAGTCTATGACATAACTGAGCATGAGGATTCTGAATACTATAAAGAAGCCAAAGAGGAAGGGATCAGGAGCATTTTATCGATTCCCCTGCGTGCTGAAAATGAAGTCATAGGTATCCTTAGAATGTATACTGCTGAACCTGTTAACTATACGGAAGATGACCTGAAGTTCATGTCAGCCATAGCAGAGCAGGGAGCTATCGCAATCGTAAACGCAAGACGGTTTGAATCTGCTGTTTCGCATGAAAAAGAATATCTCCGGGTCTTTGAAGATATTACAAAAACCCTGAGTTCATCACTTGACCTTAATGAAGTTCTGAACATGATAGTAAGAAAAATTGCAGAGGTTATGGGACTGAAGGGATGTACGCTCCGGCTTCTTAATAAGGAAAAGAAACAGCTTGAGCTTGCAGCATATCACGGACTGAGCGAAAAATATGTAAAGAAAGGACCGGTTGCATTTGACGCAAGTATTGACGATGCCAGGGCCGGCAAGTCTGTTTCAGAGTACGATATATCAGAACATAAGGATTCGAAATACTACAGAGAGGCGATGGAGGAAGGTATAAAAAATATCCTGTCCGTGCCAATGATTTATCAGAACGAGATTATGGGGATGCTGAGGTTTTATACCGCTCACCGGAAAAAATACAGCGAAGCAGATCTCATGTTTATGGAAGGAATAGCTGAACAGGCTGCCATAGCAATTGTAAACGCAACACACTTTGAAAAAGAAATAACCAAAGAAAAAGAATATCTCGAGGTCTTTCAGGAAGTCACCAAGGCCCTCAGTGTTTCACTTAAACCCCGGGAAGTCCTTGACATGATCGTGCGGAAGCTGCCGGAGGTGATGAACCTGAAAGCCGCTACCGTGCGGCTGCTTGATAAGGAGGGAAAGAACCTGGAACTGGTCGCATCATATGGTTTGAGCGACAGTTATCTGAATAAGGGCCCTGTTGATGCTGAAATGAATGTGATCGAGGCATTAAAGGAGAAGGCTGTTGCCATTTATGATGTTACCACCGATGACAGGATTCAGTATAAGAAAGCAGCACGGGAAGAAGGAATTAAAAGCATGCTCACTTTGCCAATAATAGCAAGGGGAAAACTTATAGGTGTCTTACGGCTTCTTACTGCGGTGCACAGGGAATTTTCCAAACAGGAGATTGATTTCACTGCTTCACTTGCGGAACAGAGCGGTATTGCCATATTAAATGCGCAAAGTTATGAACAGGAAATATCAAGGGAAAAGGAATATCTGCGCGTCTTTGAAGAGATTACAAAAACTGTCAGCTCTTCTCTTGACGTTAACGAAGTTCTGAACATGATAGTGAGAAAAATTCCTGAGGTAATGGGTTTAAAGGGAAGTATGCTGAGGCTTATTAATAAGGAAAAGAAACAGCTTGAACTGGTCGCATATCATGGTCTGAGTGAGAAGTATGCAAACAAGGGTTCTGTATCATACGACACCAGTCTGGCCCATTCCCTGTCCAGTTCAACAGTATCAGTATATGACATTGCAGAGGACAGGGAATCGAAATATTATAAGGAAGCAGTTGATGAAGGCATATGGAGCATCATGTCAGTGCCGCTGACATTTCAGACCGAGATTATAGGACGGTTAAGGCTTTATTCTACAAAACCCATTAATTATACAGATGAAGATACAAGGTTCATGTCTGCCATTGCAGAACAGACAGCAATTGCTATTGTGAACGCAAAGCATTTTGAAAAACAGATCTCCAAGGAGAAAGTATACCTTGAGGTGTTTGAGGATGTCACCAAAGCTGTCAGTGCATCGCTTCAGCCTGCAGATGTGATGCAGATGATTGTGAAAAAAATCCCTGAGGTCATGGACCTGAAGGCTGCTACCATAAGACTGCTTGATTCTTCCGGAAAGAAACTCAGACTTGCAGCGGCTTATGGATTGAGTGAAACATACTTAGGAAGGGGCCCCATTGATGCTGAAAAAAATGTTATTGACGCCTTAAAGGAAAAACCGGTTGCTATTTTTGACGTTTCATCTGACAGCCGTGTTCAGTATCAGCAGGAGGCAATAAAGGAAGGGATCAAGAGTATGCTGACCGTTCCGGTCATTGCAAGGGGAAAGGTGCTGGGTATATTAAGACTCCTGACAGGCGAGCCGAGAAAATTTTCAGACCAGGAAATCCATTTTGTAGAGTCCCTTGCTGAGCAGTGTGCAACAGCAATTGCCAACGCGCTTATGTATGAAAAAATCAAAAAAGATTATGACGAGATCATGAAATACATGGACGGCGCAGTCTGCAAGCTGGAGTAAAATTTACGCAATAAATACCATTTATGATTCGTTTTGTCTAATTTCAGTATTTAGAAAAAATCCCAATAATCAAATAACAAATTACAAACAAAAATCAAATTACAATAATCAAATTCCAAACTCCTGAAAACCCGTCCGGCTTTTTTCTAATTTGAGATTTCGAATTTGTGATTTATTTGTATTTTGGTACGTGTTATTTGGAATTTTTAAAATTTGCTCTTTTAAAGTCTGTCTGTGAATACAGATGATACGCGCAGTCAGGCCCGACTATTTTAATCGCGGTCTTAAATGGAAGCTGCAGTTTCCTGTGAAGCACCATACTCCTGTAGAGATATCTGATTCTTATTTCTTCGGATTTCCTGGACATTATTATAATAATAACTTCAATAGAGGCTAAACTAAGGCAATGTAGTCTCTGTATTTCCGGCGGGCTTCAGAGGATATGGTGACCCTGTCCTGTACATCCCACTTGTGCATGTCTTCAAAGGGATTGGTTTCGTCTTTTAATATCAGGGCCCTGGATGCAACAATGACACCTGTATCTTCACTTATAACAGGCTCATAAGGCTGGTCGGACTTTTTTGGACCGCTTATTGCTTCTAAATCCATTTTCTTTCCCCCTTAATTCTGAATAATTTACTTACCTTACAGGGTTCTTATCTATTATAAAATTATTGAGACAGAAATACCATTTATAAAAAATATGCGAGAATGTTGCACACCTTGTCCAGTGTATTTTGGCATATTTTTAGATCCCCTCTCCCCCGTTCAGGGGGAGGAAAGCAGGGATGATACGCAGTAAACTACGAAGGGGTTTTGCTATGAACAATCTACAGATTTTCCAAAGTCTTAATAAGAGCCTCAGCTTTCTTTAATGTCTCGTTATATTCCTTTTCCGGATCTGAGTCAGCCACAATCCCTGCACCTGCCTGAACGTATGCTGTTTTATTTTTAATAAGAAATGTCCTGATTATGATATTAAGAAATGTCCTGATTATGATATTAAGGTCCATAGAACCGTCAAAGCCGATATACCCGATCGAGCCGGTGTAAGGACCTCGTGTTACAGGTTCAAGCTCGTCAATGATTTCCATGCATCTCACCTTGGGCACACCGGTGATGGTCCCCCCGGGAAAGGTGGCCCGGATCGCATCAAAACAGTCTTTCCCTTTTGCAAGGGATCCCTTTACATTTGAAACAATATGAATCACATGGGAATAGTCCTCGGTTATCATGAACTCATCAACATCTACCGTGCTGTAATCAGAAATCTTTCCAAGGTCGTTTCTTTCGAGATCAATAAGCATAAGATGCTCGGCCCTTTCCTTTTCATTCAGCAGCAGTTCTGCTCTCATTCTGTTGTCACCGTCTGCATCATCTCCCCTCGGCCGCGTGCCTGCAATAGGTCTGGTGTCTACGATGTCACCATGTACCCTGACCAGTCTTTCCGGTGATGAACTGGCTATATGGTAATCTCCCATATCCAGAAATGCTGCAAAAGGAGAAGGGTTTATTCTGCTCAGCATCTTATATATCTGCCATGCGCTGACATCGCCTATTTTTGCCGACACTCTCTGGGAAAGATTGGCCTGAAAAATATCTCCTGCATGGATATAATCTTTTGCTTTTTTAACTATTTTCATATAGTCTGTTTTTTCCATTTCATGATTGATCCTGGCAGGGGAGACAGCCGAATTCTGCAAGGCATCTTCTCTGTGTTTATTAGATTCAATAGAAGATATCAGGTTGTAAATATTACTGATCTTTTCTCTTGAATGTTCGTAATAACGTTCCCAGTCATCAATGCCGTTACCATTATCAGCAATTATTTCAGCTGCGCCGGGACAGGCAATAATCAACGTCCTCTTTAATTTATGGTCTATTGCTATTAACGTATCAACCAGCATGAAATGAGCATCAGGGACCTGAAGGTCATCAAGGGCTGTTTTAGGCAAGCGTTCAAAATAATGCACAAAATCATAACTTATCATGCCTACTGCACCACCTGTAAAGGGCGGGAGATTTTTGTCGGGACAGGTGTTATACCTGATCAGGAATTCTTTGAGAATCCTGAGGGGCGAACGGGAGGATAAAATATCAGTACTTTTATGATGGATGTCTATATTGCCATTTTTTACTTTAAATATCAGAAATGGATCTGCACCGATAAACGAATACCTGGCAATATGTTCAGGCCCTTTTATACTCTCAAGCAGGAAACTGAAAGGCTTAGCAAGAGATCTGTAAATATCCTGGGGAGATATAAAGGGAAGCTCAGAGTAAACCGGCATGTGCCTTCCGGCCTTTGCATTTTCTACATACGTAGTCTTTGTTGGTGAGATGTTAAGCATTCAGGCATCTGCTATTTCAGATTCAATACGCTTCAGTGCCTCTGAAGGCGAAGACTGGGATGTGATGGCCCTTCCAATAACAAGATAGTCAGCGCCCATTTGCAGGGCCTTTTTGGGTGTACGAATCCTTTTCTGGTCATCTGTATCCACCCAGGAGGGTCTGATGCCCGGAGTTACTATCAGGAACCCCTTGTCTGAGTTTGCACGGACCATTTCAGCATCCTCAGCAGATGCCACAACTCCATCCAGTCCGGCCTTTTCTGCCATGGCGGCAAGGTGCTTTACCTGTGCGCTCATGCCAGGTTGTATATTCAGATCATTCTTAAGAGAGGTCTGGTCCATGCTGGTTAATATAGTCACGGCAATCAGTTTTGGTCTTACAGAATTGGTATCAAGCGCAAACTCGCTCAGGGTCTGGAACGCGGTATGCATCATTTCATATCCACCCATGGCATGTACATTAAACATGAATACGCCAAGTTTTGCTGCTGCAAGTGATGACCTGGCGACTGTGCTGGGAATATCATGGAACTTGAGATCAAGAAAAACTTTTTTACCCATGGCATGAATTGTCTCTATGATTTTTGGCCCTGCTGATGTAAACAGTTCAGACCCTACCTTGAATATCTCAATCTGTTCTTTAAAATCTGTAACGATATTAACAGCCTCATTATAATCAGATACATCCAATGCGAGTATGATACGTTCTCGTGGTTTCACTTTAATCAGATCTCAATTTTTATCGTTAAAGGGTGTTTCTTGTTCGGTATGTGCAGGGATAATGTAATAATCACAAACAATCTGGGACCATGTTTCCATGTTTTCATGGAAATGTATTAAATTTTCCCTGTTTTCCCACTGAGCAGACATTTTGTCCTTTTCAAGGACTTCGTATTCATCTGAAAGGACTTCAAGTTCATATAAAAGACCAAGATGTACCCTGCTAACACTGTTGCTTTCATCATTAATAGTCCCTATAAGTTTAAGATCAGCAGGATTATGTACCAGGATTTCTTCATTAAGTTCTTTATGCAGTCCACCGATGATCAGATTTTTTCCATGCTCTGATGAGTCAGGATTAATGTGGCCTCCTATTCCAAGGGAGAATTTATTATGGAGCCGTTTTTCAGTCTGTTTTGATGTTCTTTGTATAAGAAGATAGTTATTTCTATTACGAATGATAAGATACGGGATGATCTGTTTGTGATCAAAATTATATTCTGCCAGGTCCCTTGGCATGAATAAATGTTTTTTCAATATCAGGTCAAATAATCCGTTGTTGACTGCTGTAAGATTGAGTCCTGAACTGTTTATATAAGGCTGTAACTGGCTATTATTTACTACCAGAACTTCCTCTGACATTGGCCGGGCTTTCTCTTCAGGTTAATGTGGTTAAACTGCTTGTAATACATGGATATGCGGCACATATTTGATTTCAAAGGGTAACATAACGGTCTGAATATTTACAACATTCAGGGGCTGATTTCACAGATACATTAATAAGGTGTATGTGTAAATTTTTCTGGTATATGAACAGATTAGATGCTAAAATGTAACAAGATAATAATAATTGATACTGAGGTCATATATGAGCAGCTTTAAGGACCGGATAATTCGTGCAGCCAAACTTGATGTGGAGCTTTATGAGGAAGTTGAGGCTGACAGGAGTGCTCTTAACCAGGCACTTGCTGTTGTTGTACTTTCAAGTCTGGCAGGCTCGCTCAACATTGGGCGGCTGGGTATTAGCGGAATTTTTATAGGGATCGTAATTACCCTCACAGGCTGGATAGTCTGGGCCTATGTCACTTATATTATCGGGACCAGAATGCTGCCTGAACCCCGGACAGAATCCAGTTTTACGGAGCTTCTCCGCACAATCGGTTTTTCCAGTTCTCCCGGTCTGCTCAGGGTCCTGGGAATTGTCCCGTTTATTTCAGGCCCGGTTTTTTTCATAACATCAATTTGGATGCTCGTGGCCATGGTTATTGCCGTCAGACAGGCCCTTGATTATGAAAGCACAAAGCGGGCCGTGGGAGTATGTTTAATCGGCTGGGTCTTTCAGCTGGTTGTCATGTATGTATTGTTCTCGCTTCTTGTGGAAACTGCTGCACAATCATTTCATTGATTTTTTCTAATAATATCCGCTCCTGAAAGAATCTATCATATGTCCTTTAGAATCATTGCTTATCGATATGATATTATCTGTATGCTATGAAAAACACTGATAAGCAAAAATCATCCTTTACCATCGGGGTTATATCTGACACTCACGGCCTTCTCAGGCCCGAAGTGTTTGAGGCATTGCATCATGTTGAAAGAATCATTCATGCCGGAGATATTGGCAATGAAAATATTCTCAAGGAACTGGAAACCATTGCACCTGTCACTGCTGTAAGAGGAAATATGGATGGTGACTGGGCATTTAAGTTAAAAAGAACAGAGGCACTGGAGATCAGCGGCAATCTTATTTATGTCATTCATGACCTTGCCAGGCTTGACCTTGATCCTGAATCTTCAGGTGCAGACGTTGTTATCAGTGGTCACTCGCACAGACCGTCGGCCAGTAAACATAACGGTGTTCTCTACATGAATCCAGGCAGCGCCGGACCGAAAAGGTTTTCGCTTCCTATTTCTGTGGGGCTGCTCCATATACACAGTAAAGGAATAAAGCCGGAGCTGATAAAGCTTAAGGGATAATTATTTCTTCTTTAATTGATCTGCAAGGTCTTCCCAGCTTTCAACCACTTCAGCCCCTTCTGTCTCTTTAAAGCTGAACTTCCTGCTGTTTTCAATCCCGGCAAGCATATCAGGGCTTCCTATAACTGCATAAATATTGATGTCCTTCTCTCTGAGGTCCTCGACAAGATTATTTCCTGGCCAGCTGAAAACAATGGATTCATGCAGCTTATTGTCCTGTAACCATTTTCGTGACTGCTTAACGCCGATAATTGAAGTAAGGTAAATGATCCTGTGTTTATTTGTAATTTTATCTATGGCTTCCTTTGCTCCTTCTGCAGGTTTAAATGAGAGAGTAGATTCAAACAGGGCTGCCTCAATAGAAATTAATATAATCCTGTCTTTTTTGTCTGTTACAAGCAGCAGCGCTTCATCAGATTGTTCCGCAAGCTTGAGCTTGATTTTTTTCAGCCCAATTGATTGCGGGGTATACTTCAAAAACGCATAGCCGTCACCTCCGCTCAGGGTGGTGCCTATATGCTTTTCATCAATATGGAATTCAACGAGCCTGCCTCCTTCAGAGAAGAATCTTCCTTTAGTCAGTGCCTGAAGCTTAACAGGTTTCCTGACGGTTGCCACCGCATCAAATGCGGTTACATCTGCAAGTGCAGCGTTGGATAAAAGAATGCATAACATAATTATAAAGAAGAGAATTAAGACTGATGACTTGTTCTGAGAAGATGCCTGCCATATTCGAGTTAACATGGACAATCCCTCGATCCCTTGAATCCAGGAACCCTGGAATCCTAGAATCCTTTTTTAATTATATTGTAATACATATCCCGCTGAGCAGGTTTAAAGCCCGAGCTTTTTATTGCTCCGATAATGTCATCAACAGTAACCCGGTACTTTACTCCGGCAGCAGCAACAACGTTTTCTTCCAGCATTGTTGAGCCAAAGTCATTGGCTCCGAACCTTAAAGCAACCTGTGCCATTTTAAGCCCCTGTGTCACCCACGAGGCCTGGATGTTCGGGACGTTGTCGAGATAAACTCTTGAAAGGGCAAGGACGCGAAGGTATTCGACGCCGGTTGCGGTTAAATGTGACGCGTGACGGGTGACGCGTGACAGGTTCGTTTTTGCTGATCGCTGACTGCTGATTGCTGACTGCTGCAGTTCCGTATTTGTTGGTTGAAAACTCCATGGAATAAAAGCGGTAAATCCGCCTGTTTTGTCCTGCAGTTTCCGTACCGCTTCAAGGTGGTCAATTATATCCTGCGGCCCTTCTACGCTGCCGAACATCATGGTAGCTGTTGTCTTCATACCGAGCTTATGTGCTTCCTCCATTACCTTGAGCCATTGTCTGGAACCTATCTTTTTTGGGCTCACTATCTCCCTGATCCTGTCGGACAGTATTTCCGCGCCACCGCCCGGTATGGAGTCCAGTCCTGCCTCCTGTAACAGCTGTATCGTCTTGTTCAGTGAATACCCGGCCTTGTCTGCCATGTAATAAATTTCAGGCGGGGAAAATCCATGTACATGGATATCAAATTTTGTCTTTATAGATGTAAGCAGGTCAACATAATAATCAACACCAAGATCAGGATGCAGGCCTCCCTGAATAAGAATCTGTGTCCCCCCGCATTTGATGGTCTCCCTGATTTTATTAAACAGCTTGCGCTTGCTTAATACATAAGCATCAGGAGCATTCTTTTCCCTGTAAAATGCACAGAACTTGCATTCATTAATACAGACGTTTGTATAATTAATATTCCGGTCAATGATAAATGACACATTATTGTCGCTATGCAGCTTCTTTCTCAGGTCATCTGCCATCATGCCCAGACCGAGCAGGTCTGCGTTCTTAAGAAGAGAAAGACCTTCCCGCCTGGTAATGCGGGGGGTGGCATATTTTGACTTCTTTACTGTTGATTTTTTTTTCAATTGGTTACACCGGATTGTAAAACGAGTCTCTTTCGACCGGGACCTTGCCGGCTTTCTGAATAAGATTAACCAGTTGCTCCCGTGTCATTGCATCAGCAGACAACCGTCCAGCAGAGAGAGTTATTTTTTCTTCGATTATAGTTCCATCAAGATCATCAGCCCCGAATTTAAGGGCAAGCTGGGCGATTTTTTCTCCCAGCATTACCCAGTAAGCTTTAATATGAGAAAAGTTGTCAAGCATAAGTCTTGATATCGCAATTGTTTTAAGATCGTCAATAGCTGACGTGTATTGTGCCCCTTCGATATTTGTGTTCATGGGATGAAATGCCAGGGGAATAAAAGCCTGAAACCCTTCTGACCGGTCCTGGAGATCACGGAGCTTTATCATGTGATCAATTCTGTGTTTATGGTTTTCTACATGACCGTAAAGCATGGTGGCATTTGTCCTGATTCCAACCTTATGCGCTGTTTCCATTACTTTAATCCAGCGGTTGCCGTTGATCTTTTCAGGACAGATTTTATTCCTCACCCTTGTGTTGAAAATCTCTGCGCCTCCGCCCGGCATTGATGCAAGCCCTGCATCTTTTAGTGACCTCACGGTGTTCATTAATGATAGTCCGCTTATCTTTGAAAAGTAATCTATTTCAACGGCAGTAAAGGCCTTGATGTGTAAAGAGGGAAGAGCTTTTTTGATCGCTTTTAACATTTCAAGATAAAAATCAAAAGACCGGTCGGGGTGGAGACCGCCGACTATGTGGACTTCTGAAAAAGCAGGGTTCAAGGGAATAGGGGTTCGAGGGTTCAGGGCACTGCTCTTATTCTTACTTCCTAACTTCGTACCTATCAGGCTTTGTGCCTTCAGTTTCCGTACTATTTTTTTTATGTCCAGCTCGTATGCCCCTTTGTCGCCTTTGGATTTGCTGAAGGCGCAGAATTTGCATCTGTTTACACAGATGTTTGTTGGATTGATATGATGGTTTTTAACGAAAAAAACATTA
>CALZMZ010000106.1:0-18841 GCA_945788685.1 Thermodesulfovibrionia bacterium
GAAAAAAGAGACTATCCCCGCATGTCAATCATTGCCAATATTACCTACAATATTGACGGTGATAATACGAAATATACTGGAACGAGTAATAACCTGAGCCATTCAGGCATTCAATTCAGTACTGCAAGGGAACTCATTCCCGGAAAGTCTATTGAATTCAAACTGATATCTTCTGACGGTAAGGTGGACCCTTTAATGGCAAAAGCCCGCGTGCTGCGCGTAGAATCAGCAGATAATAAGTATCTTGTTGCCGGAAAAATAACAGAATACAGATAACGCACTCCAAAAAATATAAAATGCTTTTATTTTACTCTTCTTATAGAGCCTGTTCTTGCTGCCATGAGGATTGCCGGCTTCTTTTTTCTGCTTTGTCTCCAGCTGCCAATTTCGTCAGCAAAGCGGCAAAGACGGCTGGTCATATTGTTTTTCATTACGATAAATAAATTATCTTTCATGACTTTTTGCATTACACCCCCTTTTGAATATGTTTTATATTTATTACGCAATATCCTTGCCAAGCCGTTTTATATTTTTCTGTTTTTATACACAAAAATTTCTGATTGATTTATTGTTATTATTCAAAGAGTTCCCAATATATAATTAGCCAATTACAGGTAAATGGCATGTTGCACGTTATTAATGTATTTATATCTCTATTTAAGGCAATTTATTGTACAGGAATTCATACAATATAATTTGAACAATCATAAAACTTTCTCACTTTACAGCTAAGAGCCCAATATTTTGTTTTTTAAAACTTACCCATACTTGCTTCGTACGTGTTTAGTAAATTCCAGGTCTTTACTACTCCTTTCTGCCATTCTGGCTTCCACTTTGTCTCTGTTTAAACCCATCAGAATCCTGTAAGCATTATATTTGGTCTTGCAGAAATAGATGTCAAACGGGTCCTGTTTATCATCAGACCTGTATATTCTTATCCCTGGGACATCATCCAGCTGTATATATTCAGACTCCATATTCACCAGTAGCGGTTCAATATCGTATTTGTTCTGCCAGGGGATACATGCGCCCTCCATGGTCAGGTCAGTGTCCATTATAGACCTGACTTTCTCTGTAACGCCTCCAACGGCCAGAATGATATCTCCTGTCAGAGAACCTGTAATGCCGTATTTCTGGTTTACGGGCTGCTGGATATAATCTGATATCAATCCCACGTCCATTGCTACTGAGGCGCTGTCCCCTTCTACTCCGCCATGGGCCTGAACATATTCGATATGCATTTCATAACCCACATATGGGGCTTCTATCTTTCGCAGGAGTTTTTTAATTGACGCCCTCACGTTCTGGGCCGCAGCTTTGGCGATGTCACCTATTTTCCCCGGGGCAGTGATAATGTCTGATCCCCCGGTATTAATCTGGCAGTGAATTGGCAGGGGCTGACCAAACATCTGGCCGCTGGCCCTTGAGTTGATAACAGCCAGTCCAACAACATATCCAATAGAATCTGTCATGGATGTTATATATTTTTTCAGGTCCTTCTTATGCTCAATTATTTCCTTTGACACTGCTCCTTCAAGGCTTAGATGCTCTTCCAGGGCGGTCCTGATATGTTTTGGCTCTACAAATTCAGAGTTATCAATGATTGCATCCAGTTCAGCGGTTTTAATCACACCATTTATAGGTCTCAGTATACAGCTAAGCTTTCCGTCCGAGCTCCGGCATCGTAATTCCTTGATAACTTCAGCTACAGCATTCCTTGAAAACTCCCGGACCTTCAACTCATAATCAGCAGGCAGCCTTTTGCCGTATATCTTTTCACTTCGTCTCCTCACTCCTGCAGGGCCTTCCTTTTCAAGGACCTTGCCCCAGGTGTTTTCAAATTCCTGCTCAAGATTCAGGAGTTCCTGTTTAATATACTGGGCAACCTGTTTTATATTGACTGCTGTTTCCGGCACAGCTGTTTCCATCTGGATTATTTCGCCCTTGTCCTCGATTCTGCTCAGGAATGCACCGTCCCCTTCTTCCTGCAGATGCATTAATGTATCATGATTACAGCATGCTATAATTATGTTGTCGGCATTAAGAAAATTTTCAGAGCGGTCAGCTGCACCGCTTCCGGTGTTTCTTCCCCCCTCAAGCATGTACTGTTTATTCTGCATGATCTCAAGAAGACTGGACATGTATCTTGTCCGTATCAAAGTCTTAAGCTCATCAATGTAAATTATGGGTGCTTTTGCATGGGCACCAATATATGCCCTCTTATGTATCGGTGTCTGCATGTTCCCTGACTGGTAAGGATCATGCCTGAAACCGCCCTTCATGTTTTTGGAACTGGGTTCTGATACACTTATCATAAGGTCTTTGTCTTTTCTCGGATCATATAGTATTTCAGGCAGCATATCCACAATATGTTTGACTGACATCACCTTGCCCTGATGTGACTCCTGCTGGACCTTTTCCTGCACCTTGTGATTGTTTTCCTGCATGAACATGAATATTGCACCTATGCCTGCCAGTCCCGTGACAATGAAAAGCGGTGCGAAATAGATCCCGCCTATAATACTGAGACAGGCTCCCCAGAGGAGAAACTTTTTAACTTTTCTTACGGAAGCAATCTGGTCTGTTAAAGAGAACTCTTCAAAACTGTTTTTTGCCAGCTCTATCTCAGCTCTGATCTTTACCAGATAGCTCCCGATTTTTGCGGGATCTTCATATGCAAACCGGACATGATTCTGATCTTTGCCAGGAAAAGCCACAATTGATTTTTTTTGTCTTATATAATCACCAAGAGACCTGTCAAGGACATGTCTGAACATGCCTGCCAGCAGGGACTTGCCTGTGCCCGGCCTGCCGACCATCAGCATATGTCCCCTGTTCTGTGCTATTTTTCGTATGGCCTTTTTTGCCTTGTCCTGGAATATGACCTTTTCTATAGGATCGTCCGGTATTTTAATTTGTGAAGTATCATGAAGGTAGTTCAGGTGCTTTTCAAGATTCTGAGGATATAGCAGTATTTCCTTAATCCACTTATAGTCATTTTCATTGTATTTGTCAGACATTCTGGTAGCCTCTCATTGAGTCAAGCAGATAGAGCCTGCCAGCATCAGAGTCAGTGGTCTTTTTGATAATTTCTGAATATACACGGGGAACGTGCTCTTTAATTGAATCCAGGGCTTTAAGGTCATGCATTACAGAGATATTTGTAAAGAGTTTTTGCTGGCCCGGCCCGGTAGTCGGAACATAATTAAAAAATACGATACTCTGATTATTATTCAGCGTGTCTGTAATGATCTCCATTTCATTCGGAGCGATATTATGCGTTATGAGCATCTTGCGGTACACCATGGGCAGATGCTTTTCTGAATAACTCTGTTCAGACTGCTTTGAAAAGAACAGCTTTAATGGCTTGGCCTTGCCCTGAATGCACAGGTTCAGCGCCTCCTTGAGTTTTGGATCAGTCTGGACAGACTGCTCAAGGAGATGGAGATAGTTGATCATGGCATTGTCGTCGACCCAGTATTCAAATTTATAATCGCGATTCAAAACACAATATTTTATTTGATTATTCTGGGAAAACCTGATCAGATGATAATCATTGTTCGTATTAAACGATTCAAAGAGGTACCCTCTTAAATCAAACAACCCGTTCAGGAGATATGCCTTTTTAATGGTGATCTTTGCTTTTTTCGTCAATGATTTGAGAATAAAATTAATTTTGTCATTGATGCTGCCCTGAAGATTAATCTGATACCGGTTCCTTCCAATGTCCTCACAGGTCGCTGTAATTTCATGTACCCTTTCTCTGTCAAGTGAGGAAAGTTTTTTCTGTACCGGATTAAAAGGTTTGAGCTGTTCATTCACCCTGATCATGTGAAAATTAAGTTCATCATCTTCAAATGATGGCAGATCAAGTTTTGATGTTGACAGAATGTCTTCAGTATATTGATTTCCATTGTTTGCCGGATCTTCTTTTTTGAAGGTAAGCTTATTCATGAAACGATTTATCTTGCCAGAAGGGGGAACCTTATAATGCACTTTGCAGCCGATCACTTTTTCTTCGAGTTTTATGGGCGCAGGATTGAGCAGATACCTGACGATCTCTGATATCCTGTATTCAGTCACCGGCCCTGTTACCTCTTCACGAGTAATACTGCTCAGGTCAAGGTTGATGATTCTTCCGTCAGATATTATCCAGACTTTGTTGTTTACGTCGTTATCAATATTAAGATTCGTCATATATATAATTAATATTATTTAAAACGATTCCTTACATATACCTGTGATATTAATATATACATCGGCAAACCCCGGGGCTTACTTGAGATATGAGACAAAAGGGTGGTAATCAAGCTGGGCAGATCAGGGACACATTCTTATGGGATGTGTTCCGACCGATTTAATCGCGCATATTCTTATACATGTTAATGAGGCCATTAGTAGATGAATCATGTGAGGTTACAGGCTTGCTGCCTCTTAATTCAGGTAATATTTTTTTTGCAAGTGCTTTGCCCAGTTCCACACCCCACTGGTCAAAGCTGAATATGTTCCAGATGACACCCTGGGTAAATATTTTGTGCTCATACATTGCTATGAGGCTGCCGAGCGTTCGCGGGGTTAACTTTTTTACCACTATTGAATTAGTTGGTTTATTTCCCTGAAATACTTTAAAGGGAACAAGTTTCCTGATCTCCTCATCGCTTTTTCCTGATTCCTTTAGTTCTGCTTCAACCTCCTCAGATGTTTTACCCTTCATCAATGCCTCAGTCTGCGCAAAAAAGTTTGAAAGCAGAATACTGTGGTGGTCACCAATTGGATTATGGCTGACAGCAGGCGCTATAAAGTCACAGGGGATAAGTCTGGTCCCCTGATGGATAAGCTGGTAAAACGCATGCTGGCCATTCGTCCCGGGTTCTCCCCAGATAACAGGACCTGTTTCGTAGGTAACAGTCTGTCCGCTCCTGTCTCTGTATTTACCGTTGCTTTCCATATTGCCCTGCTGAAAATATGCCGGGAACCTGTGAAGATACTGATCATAAGGGAGAATGGCCTCTGTCTCAGCATCGAAAAAATTCGTGTACCAGATACCAATCAGGGCGAGGATTACAGGAAGGTTTTTTTCAAACGGCGTCTCCCTGAAATGTTTATCCATTGCATGGGCACCTGCAAGCAGTTCTGAAAAATTATCAAATCCTATATAGCACGCAATTGAAAGCCCTATAGCTGACCAGAGTGAATATCTGCCCCCTACCCAGTCCCAGAAAACAAACATGTTAGACCTGTCGATTCCGAATTTTTCAACTTCATCACCATTAGTAGATAATGCAACAAAATGTTTCTTTATGTGTGCTGTATCCTTTGCAGAAGCAAGGAACCACTCTCTTGCTGTATGAGCATTAGTCATGGTCTCCTGAGTGGTAAATGTCTTGGATGCTATCATGAACAGTGTTGTTTCAGGAGAGACAGTTTTAAGTGTTTCAGATATGTGTGTGCCATCAATATTGGAAACAAAATGTACTTTGATACCAAAGCGGGCATATGGTTTAAGTGCTTCTGTTACCATGACTGGACCAAGATCAGAACCTCCAATACCGATATTAACAATATCAGTAACGGGCTTTCCTGAATAGCCATTCTATTACAACAGGATCATCTGCAGTATTTCTGAGAGCTGTGTGCAGGACCGCCCTGTTTTCAGTTTCGTTGATTTTCTCGCCTGAAAACATTTTCTCTATCCCATCTTTTAAATTTACTTCATTCGCAAGTTCAACCAGCAGAGCCATGGTATGTTCATTAATTATGTTTTTGGAATAGTCCAGAAAAATATCTTCAAATGAAGCAGAGAAACGGTTAAACCTTTCCCGATCAATAGTAAACATGTCTTTCATATGAGAATGCTGAATATCTTCATGATGGTCTATAAGACGTTTCCAGGAACCGGTGTCAGCAGGATTAATGTTGTTAAGCAATATGTCCTCCAAAGTGAAATACGTATGTATTAAACGTTTAGTTATTTTTGCCTGTTTATGAACATTATTTAATGCACAATTATCAACCAAGCCCCGTATATTGTCAATATCATGCGGTTCAATTTAAGGGTATTTTATTCCGGAATATAATTGGTAGTGGTATCGATTTTTAATTTTACCAGGGTATTATTTATTTCCTTATCGATCTTTCGTATTTTTGCCAGGGTCCGCTGATAGTGTTTATATCTTTCGGCTCCAGACAAAACAGAAGAGCGGTCAGACTTTTTAATCATTACTATTTTCTGTTTGCCCTGTTTGTTCACAGACAGAGCAGGGTACGGGCCATGTCTTTTTCCTGTGTAACATTTGCAATTTTTTTTCCCACATTTTCTATATACCCTGTGAGGCATGCCAAGGACCATCTCCTTGCCGTGCAGGATGCTGATTATATAATTGGCCCGCTGCATATTAAGCCTGGTTAGTTTCTCTGTTAAGGAGGATAATTCTGCAGAATTTAATTTAATCATATCTTGTATATAATATTTAAAATTATTATAAGACAGCAAGTTCATTGCTGTCAAGTAGACGCAGATAAAGCAATAAAGTTAATTAAAACAAAGGCTTATGTGGATTAGAGAATTTAAGGAAATCAGTTGAGACAAATGTAAGTTAGAGTTTTATATGCACTGATTCGTGAGCTCCGAGTGTTTGAATATCTATTATGCATTTCTTCATGCTCCTGTTCTTTTGCTCTTTTTGAAAAATAATTGCATGTAGATTCATACGTGATCAGAGTCGAAAAAAAGAGAACATTTAAGGGTAATAGAGTCGACGGAGTGAATTCAGGAACCCTAGTCGATTTCCTTACATTTGCCATAAACCTGAATAGAAATTCGTAAATAGTGTGATAAATTAGGAATAAGATCGTACTTCATCATTATTATACTTTTGAAAAATAGGTCTTTAAAATATCGAGTTGTCTAAAGACAGCCAGTGTTCCACGTGGAACATGAGATAATCGCTCATAAAGGAAATTCATGTCGGAACAAACCTGCCAATCGGAATCGACTCATACCGAGATAGCCGTTTCGGGAATTGCCCTTATAGCAGGCTAATCATAAAGAGGATGTAAAAGGGTCATCATAGAATTGCAGCATAAATATCAACATTTGTTTATAATATCTTGAAAAGTGAATCTTCCTGATAAAATAAATCATAATAATTAATGGATGATTTATATGTTCCAGTAAAATTTAATTCTTATTTAAGAGTATCGGATAATATCGCATTATTGTTGAGAGTCAGCTTTGATTTCAACTATTTTCATGATGGAAATTATGCCAGACTCCACCTGAATAAAAAGCGTAAATAATTATCCACAATTAAAAGAGTTCCACGTGGAACATAGTGGCGAAATTATGAAAATTGACTATTTATCTATAGTTATGATACATTTCCAATATAATCATGATTAAAGGCGTGTTGAAAAAATGTTAATTCTAGGTATGGATACATCCTGTGATGATACGGCTGCGGCTGTGGTAAGAGATGGTATTGAAATAATATCTGATGTTGTATCTAATCAGAATGAAATACATGAGAAATATGGTGGCATTGTTCCTGAGCTCGCCTCACGACGGCATGTGGAGATGATAACCCCTGTTGTAAATGAGGCTCTGGCCAATGCAAAGGTTGATATCAAGGAAATTGATGCAATTGCTGTCACTCATGGCCCCGGGTTAATAGGTTCACTTCTTGTTGGCGTATGTTTTGCGAAATCCCTGTCATATGTGCATAAGATCCCTATTGTTGCTGTAAATCACCTTGAGGGCCATATCTGTTCTTATTTTCTTGAGAGTAATCCTGAATTCCCTTTTCTGGCTCTGGTTGTTTCTGGAGGACATACAAGTATCTATAAAGTAAAGGGTTTCGGCAGTTATTCAGAAATAGGCAGGACCAGGGATGATGCTGCGGGCGAGGCTTATGATAAGGTGGCAAAGCTGCTTGGTTTTGGATATCCGGGTGGGCCTGTAATTGATGAACTGGCATCAAAGGGAAATCCTCAATCCATTCAGTTTCCCAGATCTTTTCTTAAGGACAGCTATGACTTCAGCTTCAGCGGGCTTAAGACAGCGGTATTACATTATGTGAGGAAAAATCCTGAAGCCAGAAAAGAGGATATAGCTGCCGGTTTTCAGGCTGCTGTTATTGATGTGCTGGTGGGAAGGTCAATAGAGGTTGCAAAAAAGTACGGTATAAGCAGGATAACCTTATCAGGCGGTGTTGCGGCAAATAAGGGATTGCGAAATAATATGGTTGAAAACGCATTAAAAGAGGGAATAGGTGTATTCCTTCCGTCTAACAGTTTGTGCACAGATAATGCTGCCATGATTGCATCAGCCGGCTATTATCATTTTTTAAATAACAAATTTGCATCATATGAATTGAACCCTAAAGCTGTTCTTCCCCTTGGATCAGCTCCCAGCTGATCTATACAGTATTATCAGGTGCAGTGTGATTTGAGATGAGATCCCAGGGCGGAGAGACCTTTGAAGACCTCCTTGCAGAAAGGGCAGGAAAACTCTCCATGTTTTGCCTTATCAGTGCATTTCTCCCAAATGCCCTTAATTTTTGAAATACCCTGATCAGTATTTGCTCTATCTATAGGTTCCGAGAGTTTCTTCATAGCACAAGGATTATATATCTAATTTAATAATTATATCAGATAAGAATTATTTATGGATTCTTTATGTTGCCTGATCCAAAAATATTTACCCAGATAAAAAGGATTATCCCGACTGTCAGGGCTGAGTCAGCAACATTAAATGAAGGCCAGTGCCAGTTATTGACATAAAAGTCAATAAAATCAGTGACTTTACCGATTCTTATCCTGTCAATAAGGTTGCCGACAGCACCGCCAAGGACTAGCGAAAGAGAAATAATCTCCATTTTTTTCTGTACGGCTTTTAAATAATAGAGGATAAATAATATGGCAATTATCGATATTACAATAAAAAAAATATTCCCGAGTCCTGCAAATAATCCGAATGCAGCGCCTTTATTTTCGATATGAACTATATTAATAAATGGAAGCACCTTGATGATTTCATGGTGAGCAACCTTGCTGACTATTATTGCCTTGGTTATGACATCAAGAAAAATAACCAGAATGGCTATGACTGGAATAAGGAGGCTTTTTTTCAATCTGTCAGCACCTTATGGCATCTTTTACATAATCCTGGGTGCTCATCAAACTCTCCAACGCTCGTGTCCCAGTTCCAGCATCGCTCGCACTTATTGCCATCAGCCTTATTAACAATAATCGAAAGGTTGTCTGATTCCGGACTGCTGTATACATTATCGGGTGCGTCTTTAAACTGACCTGTATCAACAGCAGATACTATAAATAAACTTGGTAAAAAATCTGAATATTTATTAAGCAACTGTAGATCGGTATCTTTTGCATATAATATGATTTTTGCTTCAAGGGAATTCCCGATGAATTTTTCCTGACGTTTCAGTTCAAGGGCTTTGTTTACTTCATCACGGATCTTTGATATTTTCTGCCATTTTTTTTCCAGTTCCTGATCATGAAAGTCTGGATTGACCTCTGGAAATGTTGATAAAAATACACTTTCTTCTCCATTTCCCGGTATATGGTTCCAGATCTCCTCCGCTGTAAAAGACAGAACGGGCGCTATTAATTTAGTCAATGAAATTAATATGTTATACAGTACAACCTGGGCTGCCCTGCGTTCTGTAGAGTCGGTCTTAAATGTATATAATTTGTCTTTAAGTATGTCCAGATACAATGAACTCATATCCATAATACAGAACTGGTAAATTGCATGGTACACTTCATAAAAGGCAAAGTTTTCATATGAACTTGTTACCTTTTTGACTAGCGACTGCAGCATGCTCAGTGCCAGTCTGTCCAGTTCAGTCAGGTCGTCCTTATTTATTTTGCCAAGATCTGCGTTGGACGGATTTAAATCAGAAATATTTCCCAACAGAAACCTGCTGGTGTTTCTGATCTTTCTGTATGCTTCAACAAGCCTCGCAAGTATCTCATTGGAGATACGCATGTCTTCCCTGTAATCAGCTGAAGAACTCCAAAGACGTAAAATTTCCGCACCATATTTTTTTGTTATATCCTGGGGAGATATGACATTTCCAAGTGACTTTGACATTTTCTTTCCTTTGCCGTCAACAACAAATCCATGGGTCAGGACTGCCTTATACGGGGCCCTGTCTCTTGTTCCGACCGAGGCCAGTAAAGAACTCTGAAACCATCCCCTGTGCTGGTCACTTCCCTCAAGATATAGATCAGCCCGTCCGGGAAATCTTTCGTCAGCTTCAATTACTGCTGCATGGCTGACACCGGAATCAAACCATACGTCAAGAATATCAGTTTCCTTGGTAAAATTATCAGTACCGCACTTGGCACATTTAAAACCTTCTGGAAGCAGTTCACGCTCTGACTTTTCAAACCATATATCAGCGCCTGACTCAGCAACCTGCGAGACAATATGGTCCATCACTTTTTTCTCTTTTATGTACTCTTTGCAACTGCTGCACTGTATCAGTGCAATCGGTACACCCCATGACCTTTGTCTGGAAAGACACCAGTCCGGCCTGTTCTCGACCATGCCGTGTATTCTGTCAAACCCCCACTTGGGAATCCATGTTGCTTTATTAATTTCCTCAATTGCTCTTTTTCGTAAATCATTTTTTTCCATTGAGATAAACCACTGTTCTGTTGCCCTGAAAATGACAGGCTTCTTGCATCTCCAGCAGTGAGGATAAGAGTGGGATATCATCTCTGCATCACCTAATAATAATCCTAACACCTTGATTTTATTTATTATATTTTCATTAGCCTTAAACACAAACTGTCCTGAAAACTCATCAGCCTCTTCTGTAAAAACACCCTTATCATTCACCGGAGCAAAGACATCCAGTCCGTATTTCAGACCTATTTCAAAATCCTCTTCCCCATGGCCAGGAGCTGTATGAACTACTCCGGTTCCCTGCTCCAGAGTTACGTGATCTCCAAGAATAGTCATGACTTCCCGGTCAATCCAGGGATGTTTACATACGATCCCTTCTAAAGTAGCACCGGCCCATGCGCCGTCAGATACGGTATACTCTGATTGCTCATAGCCGATTTTTTCCATACAGTCCTGGATAAGGTTCTGGGCCATGATCAACTCTCCATCAGGTGTCATAACATGCTGATATTTGTAATCAGGGTGTAATGCAAGTGCCATGTTTGCAGGTAATGTCCATGGCGTGGTTGTCCAGATAACCAAGTATGTTCCCTTATCAGTGTCAAGCTCAAACTTGCCCTTTGAATCCAGTACCCTGAATTTCACAAAAATCGAAGGGGATTCCTTGTCAGCATACTCGACTTCTGCTTCAGCTAATGCAGTAACACAGGTCGGACACCAGTGAACAGGCTTTTTCCCTTTATACACATAGTCTTTTTCAACAAAGCTGTTGAACTCCCTGACAATCGTTGCTTCGTAGTCATAACTCATTGTAATATAAGGATTATTCCAGTCTCCAAATACGCCAAGATGCTTGAATTCATCTCTTTGTATATCAAGAAATCTATGTGCATAATCCCTGCAGAGCTTTCTCTTTTCATTGATAGGCGTACTGTCTTTTTTTGAACCAAGTTTTTTATCAACCTGGTGCTCAATTGGCAGGCCATGACAATCCCATCCCGGAACATATGGCGCGTAAAATCCCTTCATGGTTTTATACTTTACAATTATGTCTTTTAAGACTTTATTGAGTGTATGACCTAAATGGATATGTCCGTTTGCATAAGGCGGGCCGTCATGAAGTATATAATTTTTTTTGCTGTCCTTTTGCTGCATCTTCTGGTAAATCCGGTTTTTGTCCCAGTATTCCAGAAGCTCCTTTTCCTTTTTGGCCAGATTGGCTTTCATGGGAAAGGCAGTTTTAGGGAGATTTAAAGTATCCTTGTAGTCAGTTCCCATAAAATTTTATCCTGTTTCAAATACGTAACTCATGAAATTACATTCATCAACTGAACCAAAAATGTAACATCCTCATGAAGGTTGTGTCAAGAATTTAAGTAGGTTAGAAGGGTTGATAATAAGCAAATAATATCATTCCAACCGCTTGAACTGCTTGAACCATTTCAACTGCTCAAGCGGATCAAGCGGATCAAGCAATTTTAATTTCCGATAATGACTTTCTCTTGTATCCTTAAACATCTATCCTGTATCATATATCGCACATGGCATATAAAGACCTGAAAGAATTTATTGCTCTTCTTGACAGCAAAGGACTGCTCAAGCGGGTAAAGGTAGAAGTGGACCCGATTCTTGAGATTGCAGAGATTACAGACAGAATGTCTAAAAGTCCAGGAGGCGGCAGTGCGCTTTATTTTGAGAATGTAAAGGGCTCGGAATATCCTGTAGCTACCAACCTGTTCGGTTCTTTTGATCGGATGGCTCTGGCCGATATCAATGATGTTGCTGCAAGAATAAGAGATCTCATGAATCAGGCTCCTCCCACAACACTGATGGAAAAGCTTGCCATGCTTCCAAGGCTTTTTGAATTCTCAAAGTATTTACCAAAAAAAATGAAGAACGCTCCCTGTCAGGAAGTTATAGAAAAGGACGCGCCTGACCTGAGTAAATTTCCTGTAATCAAATGCTGGCCCGGAGACGGTCAGCCTACAGATGAGGGCAGGTTCATTACCCTGCCAATGGTATTTACAAAAGACCCGGAGACAGGCAGACCCAACTGTGGCATGTACCGCATCCACATTTATGACAAAACTACAACAGGTATGCACTGGCATATTCACAAGGATGGGGCCCGTCATTACGATAAGTATAAAAAATTGAAACAGCGCATGCCGGCTGCGATTGCAGTGGGCAGTGATCCCGCGGTTATTTATGCTGCAAGTGCTCCTCTTCCGGAAGCTATTGATGAAATGCTGTTTGCAGGTTTTTTGCGTGAAGAGCCTGTTGACATGGTGAAATGCATAACATCAGAGATCGAGGTACCTGCTAACAGTGAAATGGTAATCGAAGGATATCTGGAACCGGGAGAATCACGCATTGAGGGGCCCTTTGGTGACCATACAGGATTTTATTCTGCTGCAGATAACTATCCGGTCTTTCATGTAACCTGCATTACCCACAAAAAGAACATGATCTATCCTGCAACGCTGGTTGGTAAACCACCCATGGAGGACTGTTATATTGGAAAGGCAACAGAAAGGATTTTCCTTCCCCTGCTTCAACTTGAATTCGCAGAGATTATTGATCTGAATTTACCTATGGAAGGGGTTTTTCATAATGCGGCTCTTATATCCATCAAAAAGAGTTACCCCGGTCATGCTAAGAAGATCATCCACGGACTGTGGGGCAAGGGCCAGATGATGTTTGCAAAGCTGCTGATCATTGTGGATGATGATGTTGATGTCCAGGATAAATCTTATACTGCCTGGCGCGTGCTGAACAACGTTGACTGGAAACGGGACGTTGTCATCTCTGACGGCCCTCTTGATGACCTTGACCATGCAGCCAGTTTCCCCCGCTACGGAGCAAAAATGGGCATAGATGCTACCCGCAAGACGCGCGAAGAAGGCATGACCCGTGACTGGCCTGAAGAACTGTTCATGTCTGATGAGATCAAGAAGCTGGTTGAATCGAGATGGAAAGAATATGGTCTGGATTAAGTTGTCATAAACACTACTCTTCTTTTTTTCACTCGAATCCCTGTCTGCCGACAGGCAGGCTCGAATCCTTGACCCCTTGAATCCTGACATTTCAGTAACTCCTTAGGGGATGATCAAAGACTATTAACAGTCCCGTCAATAAAATATATTAGAATCCTTATGTTGTGAGCGTTGACACTGATTGCTCACCTGGATTTAATGTATCACGTATTAGTTCCGTATATAAAATATATATGCACCTATATGATGACAGGACAGATGCGCAATGATAGATAAAAATACAATTACCAACGCAGCCCAGAAGCTTGCCTCCAGGGGACAGATCGATGAAGCCATTGCAGAGTGGGAAAAACTCCTGTCTGTTAACCAGGACGGCAATGTCTATAACACTATTGGTGATCTTTACCTTAAGAAAAGGGAACAGCAAAAGGCAGTTGAGTCATTTGAAAAGGCAGCCAACATATACAGGGAAGACGGTTTCTATCCAAAAGCGATCGCGCTTTTCAAAAAAATTCTTAACATAGTTCCTGAGGAAGTCAGCTCCATCATTGCTTTGGCCCAGCTTAATGCAGAAAGGGGATTTACCAATCAGGCGGTAGACGAACTGCAGAAAGTGGCCGGAATATTTGCAAATAGAAATAACATTGAAAAGGCCCTTGAGGTGTATGAAAGAATTCTCCGACTTTCTCCTGAAAATAAGGGTATTAAAATTAGAATTGCAGAGCTTGCACAACAGGCAGGAGATACCAAAAAGGCATGTCAGAGTTATGGTGTGGTTGCATCAGACCACCTGGAAAAAGGAGAGTTTGATCAGGCAGAAGAATACTATAAACAAGTAATGGAGATTGATCCACAAAATTCCAGTGCAATCATCGGTCTGAGCAATCTTTCGGACAGGACAGGCAACACTGAGCAGGCACTGCAGTATCTGAATCAGGCAATATCTGCTGATCCTGAAGACCATTCCATTTTGCTTCGCTATGCAAGGCTCTCCATGAAGGCCGAGAAAATAGATGAGGCAAAGCAGACGCTCATAAACATGATAGAAAAAGACTCTTCCAATCTGGACGCAAAAAAGCTGCTTGGAATAATTTATAACGATGAGGGACGGATCGAAGATGCATGGAATGAACTGCATCCATGTATTGATGACGCCATAAGCGACAAAAAGTGGGCAGATGCTCTGGCCATGCTGAACAATTTTGATGAAGTCAACTCAATGCCGGTCAGGCAGCGGTTCGTGGATATTTACAGAGGGAATGGAGATAATGAGACTCTTTTGGGGCAGTTAATGGGCCTGGGAGATCTTCTCGAAAAAAAGGAATCAAATGCAGATGCTCTGAAATTATATAAAGAGGCATTAGAGCTGAAACCTGATGATCCAGAAATAGATGAAAAAGTGTGTCGGCTTGAAAACATGGTTCATAAAGGCCTGGACGGGCAGCCAGGGATAACTGAAGAGGAACAGGCAGAAGGTATGGCTGCAGATAATGAAAGCATGTCTGACCAGTATCTTGAGGCAAAGAAGACAGAGGCTGATTTTTATGTACAACAGGGCCTGAATGACGAGGCTGTGAAAATATATGAGGAATTGCTCGAAGCAAATCCTGATAATGAGGAAATGCGCAGGGCAATGAATGATTTAAACGCCTCTGATGGTCTCGATGCAGGCAATAACAAACGTGTAAGTGAGAGTTCAGCTCAGAATCAATTAAACAGCGCCATGAATGACATATTTAAGGAGGAGGGTGTTGATGAACAGATTGCTGAGGACAATTATCAGCAGGATCCAGCGTTCAGGAATGTCCCCGAGAAAATAGAACCCCTTCAGCCCGGCACTGAGCAGGATGATGAGGTTCCATTAGATAGTTCAGACCTGTCAACTGTGAAGGTAAAACAAAAGAAAAACAGGATATCATACTTATAAGAAGAGTACATGGATTTTTTAGAATTTTATAAATTAAAAGAGCAACCGTTTTCAAGCTCAATTGACAGCAGATTTTATTTCAACAGTTCCCAGCATGCAGAGGCTCTGCTCAGACTGAAATACGCAGTAGACACAATGAAAGGACTTGCTGTTGTGGTAGGTGGTGTAGGTACGGGCAAGTCAACCCTGGCAAGACGTATGCTCGACGAGCTGGATGAAACTGTTTATGAAGCTGCTCTGCTTATTGTTCTCCATACATCAGTGACTACAGACTGGCTGATGAAGAAAATAGCCATGCAGCTTGGAGTAAAGAATATCGGCAGCAGTAAGCTTGAGGTATTGGGCCAGGTTGCTCGCAAGCTGCACGCAATTCATGATTCAGGACTAAAGACGGTCATACTTGTTGATGAAGTGCAGATGCTTAAATCACAGGAGATCATGGAGGAGTTCAGGGGACTTCTCAATATGGAAGTAACAGAAGGTAAACTCATTACCCTTGTGCTGTTTGGATTGCCTGAGCTCGAAGACGTGCTCTCTCTTGATCTGCCGTTGAAACAGCGGATATCTGTAAAGTATAAATTAAAAGGGTTTGAGCAGAAGATAACAGAAGAATATATTAAACACCGTTTGAGTATTGCTGCCTGCAAAAAGAGTATATTTTCTCCTGACGCAATCCAGGCCATTCACTTCTATTCCCGCGGTATTCCCCGCCTGATAAATACTTTATGTGACAATTCGATCTTTGAAGGTTTTCTGGTAAAGGCAAATCCCATTGGCCGGGACATTGTGGAGTCAGTGGCACAGAGTCTTGATCTACAGCCCACAGATGAAGAAGCAGAAGAGTACAGGCATTTTGGATAGTGTGTATAAATAAAGATTTAATATTAAAAATAAAAGATCAAGATTTCGGAATTTATTTAATTAAATAACTCCTTATTTTTGCTTTTTTATTTTTAATCTTTAATTTTTCTCCACTCTAAAATCTGCCTCACCCAGAACAGGATTCTTTATCAGTTTCTTCAGCTTCACCCTGAATTTGAAGTTATTGAGATTGATTGTGATGATCGAATTATACCAGTATCCATCTGTTTCCTTTGGTTCTTTGTAGTTCATTACCATGAGTCCCTGATCCGAACTGATTATCTGTTTGTCAGGAAGGAGAGTAGAAGGAGAGTATCACGGTCAAGATAAAGCTCTTTGTGTGATGAGCTGATTACATATTTGTCTTTACTGACAGTCAATGTAGCGTAATGTAAATCTTCCCACCAGATTATGGCGTTATACATCTCTCTGCCCAGGCGCTTCAGATTAAGGTCTTTTTTCCCTGTCAGGACATAAAGATCATTGTTCTTAATTATAAAATCCCTTACCAGCATGCCGAGCTGGTACACTCTCATATGGACCCTGTCAGGTTTCTTAATGACTGATGATGCACTGAATGAAGAATAGTGCTTATCATTTTTTTCTATAGTGATACTGCTGATTGCCTTCAGGGAATCCAGATCAGATCCGGCTTTTGCAATAATCTCTTCAAGGGAAAGTTCTGTATCTTCATAAAGCGGAGGAGGAAGGAGCTTTGGTTTTGGGGCGCATGCAATAAATATAAACAGGAGGCTAAAAGAAAAGTACTTCAATAGCTTCTTCAACACTCTTTACCCCTATAATATCAATATTCTGGTTATCAACTGTGTTTGAATTATTAACTGGCACCACTCCCTTTTTAAAGCCGAGCTTTGCAGCCTCTTTTATTCTGATATCTGCCTGGCTTATTGCACGCAGTTCACCGGACAGCCCGACTTCACCAAATGTAAAGAACTCCCTTCCAATAGCCTGGTTCTTAAATGATGATGCAATTGCAGCCACGATTCCCATGTCAACGGCAGGCTCATCAAGTCTGAGGCCGCCTACAACATTTACATATATATCCATTCCGCCAAGGTGCATGCCGACCCGCTTTTCAAGCACAGCAACCAGCAGATTTATTCTATTGTAGTCAACACCAATAGATGTCCTTCTGGGAACACCGAAACTGGATGTAGTGACAAGCGCCTGTATCTCGACAAGCAGAGGCCTTGTGCCCTCAAGGCTTACGGTGACAATTGATCCGGGCACATTATCAGGTTTTTCCGACAGAAACAGTTCTGAAGGATTGTCTACCTCTTTCAGGCCTGACTCTGCCATCTCAAATACACCAATCTCATTGGCAGAGCCGAATCGATTTTTAACAGCCCGCAATATCCTGAACGGGCTTCCTTTGTCTCCCTCAAAATAGAGAACAGTATCAACAATATGCTCCAGCACTTTTGGACCTGCAATGGCCCCGTCCTTTGTAACATGTCCTATGATGAACAATGGTATGTTCTGCTTTTTTGCAAGGAACATAAGCTTAGTTGCGCATTCTCTGATCTGGCCCACTGATCCCGGGGCTGAGGGCAGATCAACAGAAAAGATCGTCTGGATTGAATCAACAACGATCACATGGGGCTTTACCTTCTGTGTAATTGAGATTATCCCTTCAAGAGATGTCTCAGGCAGGAGAATGATTTTTTCTGATTTGATATTGAGTCGTTCGGCCCTGAGCTTTACCTGTTCAGGCGACTCTTCACCTGAGACGTAAAGTACATCACCGAGCCTGGAAAGACCCTTTAATGACTGAAGGATGATAGTTGATTTGCCGATGCCCGGATCTCCGCCAATGAGTACGACAGAGCCCATAACAACACCTCCACCCAGAGTCCTGTCCAGTTCCTGTATGTCTGTTGAATACCTGTCGCCTTCACTATGAGTGATGTCTGATAAAGCAACAGGTTCAGCAGTCTTCTGGGTCTTAAGCTTAGAGACACGCTCTTCCTCAACAAAACTGTTCCATTCACTGCAGTCAGGGCATTTACCAAGCCACTTTGGACTGGAATATCCGCAGCTCTGACATTGAAAAAGAGTCTTTGTACGGGGCATGCGATATTTTACCAGCTTTCAAAAAATTTAAATTGTATCGGGTTGGGGCACGGCGTGCCGTGCCCCTGCAAAGCATTTTCCCATTACCCATTAACCTCTCACCCATTACCAGTCTTGAGTAGACTTTGAAAGATCAATTTTGTTAATATCTTAGTTCTCGGCGGTGTAGCTCAGTGGTCAGAGCACGTGGCTCATATCCGCGGCGTCGCTGGTTCAAATCCAGCCACCGCTACCAAATTCTACTTTTTACCCTGGCTTCAATCTTGCTCATCAGACTGCAATCGTTTGGATATTATTGATAAATTA
>CALZMZ010000106.1:18888-20133 GCA_945788685.1 Thermodesulfovibrionia bacterium
GCTGGTTCAAATCCAGCCACCGCTACCAAATTCTACTTTTTACCCTGGCTTCAATCTTGCTCATCAGACTGCAATCGTTTGGATATTATTGATAAATTAAAATTATCAGTAATGTTGATTCGTTTTGAATTCTGTAGAGATTACCGACGAGTCTTCAAAATAGGAGAGGTCGTGTGATCATTTATAACATGATGAAATCAGTGATTTTATACCCTCTCCCATCTTGATGCGTTGTATGTGTTATCTGTAAAATATGTACAGGCTGTTGAAAAACTCGTTGTGATCAATAATTATGTCATACCCGCGAAGGCGGGTATCCAGTTACATCCTGAAAAGACTGGATTCCCGTCTTCGCGGGA
This sequence comes from Thermodesulfovibrionia bacterium, assembly GCA_945788685.1. Taxonomy (GTDB): domain Bacteria; phylum Nitrospirota; class Thermodesulfovibrionia; order UBA6902; family UBA6902; genus CALZJD01. The sequence goes on from CALZMZ010000106.1 coordinate 19,248, forward strand.
ATGACGGCAAAGGACAATAAAATATATAAATGGAGTTTTTCAACAGCCTGTCTAGGTCTGACCCCTTGTCCCCATACATTTCCCACAGGTTTGCATTTGTTATGTACTCAGAACTCGTAGGCGCCGGTATCACAAGGATGGATGCGGCGTTTTCCGGTCTGGTCTGTACTTGGACAGCTAAATCCATCGGTGGCACTTCCAGTGTCGATGGCTGGGCTGCCGGGAAGGAGTGCGTGTGTCCACGTGGGGCTGTCCCGGTTGAGCGCTAACGGTCCGAGTTGCGGATCCACACCTGTCTGGTCCCCTGTCCCGGGCCTGAATCCGCATCCCGTGGGTTCACCGACCAGGTTGTAGCCTGAGGAGGTGACTGACCCGGAGCGCCCAAAGCAGTCGGCCCGTCCCGGGTCAGCTGAGTTTGTGTTGCGAGCAATGATCGTGTTGGTAATGGAAGCGGCAGCAGTGCCGTAGAGGCTTAACCCGCCAGCACCCTGGCTATCCAGTTCTTCGACTGAGTTGCTGGTGATGGTGGAATACAGCAGATAGATTCTTGTATCGCTGCTTCCGGCGTGTTGAATGCCACCACCATAAGCCGCGAAATTTCCAGATATCGTTGAGTTCTCAACCCTGGCAACACCCAGATTATAGATACCTCCTCCGGATCCGGATGGACTGGTTTCAGTCCCAAAAGGAATGATCCGGTTTCCTGAAATGGTGCTTTTGGAGACCAAGAGTGTACCATCATTACCATTGAAGATCCCGGCACCCTGACCACTTGCGCGATTACCGGATATATTCGATTCCTCAACACGGAGGATCCCGTTATTGTAGAACCCCCCTCCAAGGATTGCCTCGCTGTTCGTCACTTCAGATTGCTGGAATGATACCG
>CALZMZ010000107.1 GCA_945788685.1 Thermodesulfovibrionia bacterium
TATGCACCAGTCCCTGATATTTTCCATCCAGTCAAAGTAACTGTTCTCCCAGCCGGATGGTATTATTTTCACCTGACCGTCCTTAACAGCCCTGATCGCTTCATCAGCCAGAGGCTTGATCTTTACAAACCACTGTTTTGAAAGGTAAGGTTCAACAATGGTCTTACATCGATAACAGTGACCGATTGCATGGTCATGGTCTTTGGTTGATTCAAGATGATTAATCTTTTCGAGATCAATGAGTACATTTTTTCTGCATTCAAAACGGTCCTGTCCCTGATAGGGCCCTGCCTCTTCTGACATTTTTCCGTCACCGGTCAATATATTAATAAAAGGCAGACCATGACGCTTGCCCATTTCAAAGTCATTGGGATCATGAGCAGGAGTTACTTTTACTGCACCCGTGCCAAATGAGGAATCAACAAATTCATCAGCTATGATCGGTATCTCCCTGTCAATTATCGGGAGCCTTACCTTTTTACCAATGAGATGGGTATATCTCTTGTCTTCAGGATTTACCGCAACTGCTGTATCACCAAGAAATGTTTCAGGCCTTGTGGTTGCAACGGTCAGCCCCCCCTCTTCTTCAATAAAGTCATACCTGATATTCCATAATTTGCCCTGCTTGTCTTCATGTTCTACTTCCAGGTCTGACAGCGCGGTGTGGCAGCGTGTGCACCAGTTAATTAAATACTCACCCCTGTAAATCAGGCCTTCTTCATACAGCCTGACAAATACTTCCTTTACAGCCCTAGACAGTCCTTCATCAAGGGTAAATCTCTCTCTGCTCCAGTCACAAGAAGCGCCCAGCACTTTTAACTGGTTAATTATCGTTCCGCCATAGAGCTTTTTCCACTCCCATACCTTTTCAATAAATGCTTCCCTGCCGATAGCATGCCTGTCAGTGCCTTTTGATTTAAGGTCCTTTTCCACAACATTCTGGGTTGCTATTCCTGCATGATCGGTGCCGGGCATCCAGAGGGTATTAAAACCTGACATCCTTTTCCACCTGATCATGATGTCCTGCAGCGTATTGTCAAGGGCATGTCCTATATGAAGAGAGCCTGTGACATTCGGCGGTGGAATAACTATGCAGTAGGGAGGCTTGTCACTTTTTGATTCAGCTTTAAAGTATCCCTTTGCTATCCAGAAGTCATACCACTTCTTTTCAATCTCTTTGGGATCATATCTTTTTTCGAGCATTACCTGGTATATCTCCTTAATACATCTCTCTTTCCAACAATTAAAATCAATGATAATTTTGACATTTTATAACCTTTATTGCAATGACCAGGCTGGTATCATCTTACCTGAAACTGCACGGTTACATGCTAATTAGTGTCTGTCCATAAACTTAAACATTGAGCTGTCATTCCCGCGTTCTGTTAAGCAGATCAGAGCGACTCTTGCGTAGACTCGCATCGAGAATACAGGGTCTTAAATAAGTTCTGGATGCCTGCCTACCGCGGGCATGACAAAAATATAAAAGGAACTTTATGGACAGACACTAATGATTCTCTGAACTTCTGCTATCCTTAACAGTCAGGGGAATATGCATCTTCACAGCGATGACTGGCACCGTACCCTTTATATCGATAGCAAAGGCGCAGGCACAACAGATTTTGATATTTCTGAGGCAAACAAGAAGGCACTTGAAAAATCAGGCCATGATTGTGCAAAGATCTATTTCAAATGGTTTAACGATAAAAAGAGTGCACCGATAAACAGGCCTTAATTATTAAAATGTATGGGATGCCAGATTCATGCGAATGGAAAAATCTTTTTTAGTTTGATTTCTCTTGTCAGGATACATGTGATCTTCAGGCATATCTTTTTGTGAATAAAGTGAGTGCGGGTAAAAAAACCTATTGGAAGCTTTCAGATCTTTATATCCTATGTACGCTGCACCTATCCCTACTACAATAGATGCTAATCCGCCCGGAGCAGAATCGTCCAGGATTGCAATTCCGGTAATAGCAAGTCCAATTCCACCGAAAAACTCTGCCAGTCCAAGTGATCTAAGTGTCCTGGCTTCCCATTCCTTTGTCTGGTCCTTATAATCGATTACTGTTTGTGGTTTTCCAAACAGATTAAAACCCCCTTTCTTTTCCGTGGAAGTTCGATAATCGTGAGCAAAAAGCCATGCATCGGTTTTATCGGAAGGGATCACTACGTGTTCTGAAACACTACGATCTCCAGTGTCAGATTTCATTGACGGAGATTGTCCATTCTGTCCTGTTTCCGCGTACGATAAATCAACAGAAACAATACAACCCATTATTACGACACATATAATAATAACCATCTTTTTCATACGTATTAACTCCCTCCCTTGCTAAATTGTGAATATTTATTAACTGTCCGACAACAACAAAAATAATCTAGCAGTAATGATACATACTGCTTTTCTAAACACCGGTTACTAATTTACTTTAAATAATAGCTTATGATGTACCATTATGAAGCAATCATAAAAATTATTCAATATAAATTTGAGTAGTGATAATTATGCACGTTTTCTTTTAAATAATTTCTTTATGTCCTCACCAATCAAATATAAACAGGGAACCAGCACAAGAGTCAGAGGGGTGGCAAACAACAGTCCATAACCCAATGCAAGGGCCATAGGTCCCATATAGATATCAGTCCCGCCGATTCCGTATGCAAGCGGCAGAAGTCCTGCAACCGTGGTAAGTGTAGTCATTAATATGGCACGCAGGCGATTTGTAGCCCCCTGCACTACGATCTGGAGAATAGTGAGAGATTGATTCTGCTGCTTAAGCTCATTCAGATGATTAACCAGCACAAGTGAGTCATTCACTACGACTCCGGCCATTCCAACAACACCAAGCATAGCTGTAAAACCAAAAGGTTCTGCATGCAGAATGAAGGCCAGTATAATACCGACAAGCCCAAAAGGAATTGCCAGTAATACTATTGCCGGTTGAGTTATAGAGTTAAAGAGCAGGACAAGAAGGAAATAAATAACGATAACTGCCATTCCAAATGCTATATAGAGGCCCTGCATCGAACTTTCGGTCTCCTGTGCTTCACCTCCTATCATAAAACGCATTCCAGGGTAATCCTTATCAAGATCAAACTGCTCTAAAAGATCATTGGTCACCTTTAATGAAGTTGTGATGTCCTGCTGGACATCAGCTGTTACTGTGACCGTCCTTTCCCTGTCAAAATGGTTAATATCATTAGGACCCGGAGCAATTTCAAGTTTAGCCACTTCCTTTAATGATATGAGTCTTCCCTGGCGGTTAGGTATTTTCAGTTTATTCAGATAGGTAAGTTTTTTCCTGGCCTCCTTCTGCAAAATGACCCTGAAGTCCACATCTTCATCTCCGTAGCGTACACTTGTCACCACCTCCCCGTCATAGGCAATTCTTACATTCTGGGCAATGTCCGCCATGGTAAGACCTAACCGTGCCAATCTATCATAATTAACTTTTATTTCAACCTGCTCCTTGCCGGGTGCATCATCCAGCTCTATATCTTTCACTCCTTCAATGCCAATCAGATATTTTTCTACATCATTTGCAAGCTGTTTTCTCATGAGATCATGAGAACCAATAATTCTGACCTTAACCGCCTTGCCGGTCGGGGGCCCGCCGGTTGCCACAGAAAAAGTAACATTTTCAAAGCCGCCAATATCATTTATTTTCTGCCGCACCTCTTCAACGATATCATCAGCTGTTCTAGTCCTGGAGGACCATGGGGTAAGGTTCACAATGATTGAGCCATAATGCTCTCCTTCCCTGGGAGGATTATCCATTATAAGCAGCATGCCTGCTCTGGTTACAAAAGAATCCAGTTCCGTCTCAGGCAAACCCGAAATAATATCCTCAACTTTTTTTACCCTGTCAGAGGTGGCGTCAAGTGAGCTGCCGATAGGAAGTTCCATGCTAAGCAGAAACATTTCAGCTCCTTTGCTGGGAAACAGGATAAAATCCATATTGTTTGCTGCGTAATACAATGAGCCGGTCAGTACTCCAATAAATAACAGTAGATTCAGGTATCTCAATTTTAGAGGGTATACAATAATTTTTTTAAATATTTTTCTGAATTTATCAAAAAGCCCTTCTGTGTGGTCTTTACTCAGGTAAGCAGACCCTTTGCTTATGCTGCGTGTCAGGTGGGCCGGTAATGCTATAGATACTTCCATCATTGATATAAACAGGGCAAGTGAGACGGTAAGGGGGATTACAAATACAAATTTGCCTAACATGCCGGGCATGAAGAACATGGTTGCAAAAGCAGCGAACGTCGTAAGTATGGTGGTCATGACAGGACGATACACCTTATTAATTCCCTCTACTGCGGCATCAAGTGCAGATGTACCTGTTCGCATCTGCTCATAAATGGTCTCTGACACGATTATTGCATCGTCTACGATGATACCGATAACAATAATCATCGCAGTGAGCACTATGGTATCGAGATACACCCCGAACATCGGTAAGAGAAAGATCACGCCAAAAAAAGTTACGGGAATGCCGAGAGCAACCCAGAAGGCCATTCTGATATTAAGAAACAGGGCAAGAAGAACAGTGACAAAAACAAGACCTATGGCACCGTTGGTAACTACTATTCTGAACTGATCACGCACGTATTTAGACGTATCATTAGAGTGGAGTATCTCGACTCCGCCGGGTAATAATTTCTGCTCCCGCTGTATGAGCTCCTTGATCCTCTCAGATGTCCGTATTATGTCTGCAGAAGGTTTATTAAACACGGAAAAAGAGATCGCCTGCCTTCCGTTCATTCGTGAAATTATTTTTTCATCCTCAAAATCATCATGTATCAGGGCAAGGTCTTTCACCCTTACCATCGGGCCATCAAATGTAGAGCGGACGATAACATCTCCCACTTCTTCCGGTTTTCTGAACTGGGCCAGGGTAACCACATTTTTTTCACTTGTATAGGATTCCAGAGAGCCGCCGCTGCCCCGGATATTTCTGCCCTGGATAGCTGAGATAATTTCGCGCATCGGCACCTGGTATGTATCCAGGGATTCAGGGGAGACTTCGACCTGCACTTCTCTCAACCGGTAACCATATCGCGTGGTCCTCGAAACCCCATCTACATTTTCAATCTTTTTTTCAAAAATACGCGCAAGTTCCCTGAGCTGATGATAGGGGATATTGCCTGTAATACCCACCTCAATAAAAGGATCAAACGGTGTTTTAACTTCCCATATGTCAGGAGATTCTGTGACTTCCGGAGGAAAATCTGTAACCTGCCCTACTTCTCTTCTGATTTCATCTTTGACTTTTTCCATATCCTCCACATCAGACTCTATATCCACGCGTATCGATGAAACATTTTCCATTGAAATAGATGTTATCTCTTTCAGGCCGGTTATTTCTTTAAGCTCATCTTCAATCTTGTTGGTTACATTGAGTTCTACATCTTCAGGAGAAGCCCCGGGATAGTATGTTGTGATGATCATTCTTCCAATATCAACATTTGGATAGATATCACGTTTAATAACGGTCAGTGTGGAAACACCGAGAAGTAGAATGGTTATGGTAAATAAATTAGCAAACAGGTGACGCTCGGCAAAAAATCTAAAAAAACCCTTCATCAGTTAGATTCCCTCTGGATTGGATAAGTTTGTATTATTGATGGACTTCAATTTGAGGATTTTATCAATGTATCCATCAACTCATAATATCGTAAAAGCAGTTTGTGGTATAAGGCCCCGTTCTGAGCATATATCAATTGTACATTCTGTTCATTGTCCCTGCTTTGTATGACGAACGTCAGCTCTATGCGCCCCTGGTTATAACGCTCCTGTTCCGCCTTTGTTTTATCTTTTGCCAATATAATCTGTTTCCTGTTTAACGCCAGTACTTTTTCGAGCTCTTTTATTTGTGTCATAAGACTTCTCAGGGCAGCCTCCAACTCCAGCTCAATAGTATTCATCTCCTCATGAGCACGGTTTTTTTCCAATCGTGTCTTTATTATGTCTGCACGGGCTGTCCTGTTCCCCAAAGGATAGCTGAAGCGTAATGCAGCTGAAAACTGGGGCTTGTCATAGCCGTATGCATCACTAAGATGATTATCACCACTTTTCAGTCCGCCGGAAATATCAAGATCCAGCCGGGGTTTACCCTGCTCAATAAAACCTTTCTTCTGATGGTCAAGCTGATTAATGCGTATCCTGAGCACATTCAGCACTCTTGAGTTCTGCTTTAACATTTCAATGGCATCATCTACAGAGGGGAGCGTTGCCAATGTATAGATATCATATTCAGGCACCAGGCCTTTCGACATATCATATTGAGCAATTGTAGATAATTCTGCCTGCTTTGCTTTCCATTTTGCTTCAACTCCAAGAACATTCTGCTCAACATTCAATACCGAATCCCTGGCCCTTAAGACATCAACTTCATCTACAAGATTCTGTTTGCGCTTGCGAGAGGTCCTCTCCAGCTCCTCTTTTGCAAGATCTAGCCTCCTATAAAGGATCCTCCTCTGTTCAATCAATAAAGCGCCATCGATAAAGCTGTCTCCGACTTCAAGTAAAAATAATTCCTGATTTTCCACTATGTTCACATTGACCGCTTTGACACTATATTCCTGAAGTTCATAACCAAGCCGGCTGAGAACGCCTCCCTTATTTTGAAGAAAAGGATGAGAATAGGTAGCGGATAATCCGTTTTCATGGAAAACTCCTGATTCACCGGGTATTGTGGCCAGCCCTGGGATGACAAAATCATGTATGTCCTGATCAGATCGTGTGTAATCATACGTAAAGGATAGAAGTCCGCCTGTTCTCCAGAACTTTCTTTCAATGGCAGTGCCTATACCAAAAGAATCGATTTCATGAGGAGTCAAACTGCTTATCGCAGTATTCTCAACATGAGCATAAAAAGGTTTTGCCCGTA
>CALZMZ010000108.1 GCA_945788685.1 Thermodesulfovibrionia bacterium
CATGAAACTTTCACAGGGGTTCACCAGATGGAATGATTCCAGGGCCAGGTGGGAGTTAACTTCTTTCAGCGAGGATATAAAGGAAATTGAACCGGGGGACACCATCATCGTACCGGAAAAACTAGACCGCATAGCATGGCTCAGGCATACACAAAGCCTGACACAGATACTGTACCAGGTCGCTGTTACCGCCGGCGTAGCTGTTGTTTTGTTTTAATAAATGTATCGTCTGATTTATTTTATATTAATTTCCTGTAACTGCTGAGTTGCAAAGTAACAGAAGCTCACCGGCCTGCCGCCAGGCAGGTAGACTCATAGTTTAAACAACAATACATGAAAAATTTTTTAATCTTTTTTCCACTTTGTCCCTTTCTTCCTGTGTGCCTTTATACCTCCCGTATTTTTTTTATTGCGTTTATTATGTTCCTTACCTCTCACTTCTTACCTCTTACTTCTCATTTCTCACTTCTTTCTCATGCATTCGCAGGCGATGCCCCTTTCACGTTTCCATCAAACTGGGGAGGGACAGGCCTTATGGAGACACCCACTGCCCGCATAATGAAAGAAAACAGCTTTCGCGCCGGCGTTTCATATATTAAGCCCTACACGTCTTATTTCGGTGTCGTAAGCCCTTTAAAAGGACTTGAATTAGATGGGCGGGTTACTACATTTTCAGAAACAACATTTGCAGAACAGTCCTCAACCAAAGACAAATCAATCGGCATGAAATATCAGTTTCGTACTGAAGGCAAATACATGCCGGCCATTGCAATAGGGATAATGGACCCTCACGGCACAAAGATATTTTCTTCACAGTACTTTGTCGCCAGCAAGCAGTTTTACCCTTTTGATTTTACGCTGGGATTTGGAAACGGCAGGTTTGGAAGTGAACCGATTCTTGGCCCGCAGACTGAATCTTTTAAAGTGGAATTATTATCCGATCCAAAAAAATGGCTTGAGGACTCACAGTTCTTCGGAGGAATTCAGTTTTCTCCATCAGACAGATTTGCGATTTTGATTGAGTATAGCCCTGTCAAGTTTCATGAACAGACAGTAGATCCTGTTCAACCGATTTTTTTTACAGAACCTGTTCCCTCAAAATTCAATTATGGCATACGGTTTAAGCCTGTTCGGTGGTTAGAAATGGATGTGAGCTATCAGAGGGGAGAGCAGTTCGGTTTCAGCATATCTACCTCTTTTGATATCGGAAATCCATTGGTGCCGATTTATGACCGTATATATAATGAAAACCATTTTGACAGAAAAGATCCTTTTACCGTAAAGCTGACCAGAGCCATCCATTACTCCGGATTCAGCAGTGTCGGGGTATCATTAACCGGCTCCGACCTGTGGATAGAGGCACAAAACGAAAGATATTTTTATAACACCAGGGCCATAGGTGTAATTCTTGAAATTCTCTCCGGATCAAACCTCGATGCACAGTTATGAAATTTACAACAACCGGCATCGATATTTACGAGCTATATCAGGACAGGATGACCGCAAGTGAATTTATGTATATTTCATCACTTGATACTTCAGTGCAGCCAGGACCCGATATTCCCGTCCTGTATAAGAAATCCTTTCGCTATGGGTATAAACCCAATTTTCAGATGTACCTGAATTCCCCGGAGGGTTTTTTCAGATACAGACTTGGCCTGTCAGGATGGGGTATGTACCAGCCATGGAAAGGGAGTTCACTTATTGCAGGAGTACAGTGGTATCCGGTAAACACCGTACCGGTGGAAAGCCTGGAGGAATCAACAATACCGGTAAGAAGCGATCTGTCACTTTACTTGAATGATAATCTTGCACTTGAAAGACTCATGTTTGACCAGATCATAAAGCTCTATCCTGATATATACGGGAGAGTTTCTGCCGGACTCCTTGAGATTCAATATGCAGGCATGGACGGAGAATTAGCTGCTCCGATACTGGACGGCAGGGTCCTCCTTGGTGTAAGCGGAAGCGCGGTGAAAAAGAGACTGCATGACAGCGCCTTTACATTTCAGGAGGATAATGTAAAAGACATGTATACGACTCTTTTTATTAATGGCCGCCTTAATATACCGGAGATCGAATCAGCAATTGATATAAAGGCCGGGCGGTTCCTTGCTGGTGATAACGGGGCACGAGTGACTTTATCCAAGTATATTAAAGGGGTGACGCTGCAGGCATGGTACAGTTTTTCAGATACATCGATGTTCAGTGATAACGTTAATCCAGGATATCATGATAAGGGAATAAGTGTTTCAATACCTCTCAGGCTTTTTAAGGGAAGTGATTCCAGGACCCTTTATAATTATTCAATATCACCCTGGACCAGGGACACGCAGCAGGACATTGAGCATTTCAATAATTTATTTGATTTTATTGGAAGAAACGTGACAATATATTTGCAAAAAGACAGGAAAATGATTTATTAAAATTATAATAAAACCTTGTATAAGGAGAGGAAATGATCAGAGCTACATTATTAATCTTAACTTTCTTTTTATTCTCACTATTTTTTTATTGCGTCGTGCCTTCCATTTCACATTCTGAACCGGTTGTTAAGGAAATTGATTCAGAAGCTGATGCCCGAGAGCTGGCAGTGATGTCAGAAGGTACTTATATAAAGGGAGCATCTGTCCCTGAATTGTCCGGCTCTGAAGTTGCTTTGCCGATCATTGATGAAACTTCCGGACAGGTTTTGGGACATATCGTTGCAGACCAGGTCAAGCTGATTTCTGTCCTTAACGATGTTGGACTTACAGAAGTTGCGACCGCTATTGCAGCGGTCTCAGTAGGAACTGCTACAGGTACAGCCGCAAGTACAGGATTTGCATTGGGGACGGTAGGCACAGTTGCAGCCGTTGCAGCAGTGGGTACAGGTGTAATTCTTCTTGTAAGCAGTGGTAAAAGTAATTCTACACCCGATCATCCATAAATATGCTTTTAGAGAATTCATCTGATAAGAACGTTACGGAATCTTTATTGTATTAATGGATTATGAAAAGGCTCTTCGCAATATGTTTACTGGTTCTTTTAGGCTGTTCCTCAACTACCAATCGTTATAACAATTACAATGAACAGACATCCAGAACCATTAACTCGATCCTTGATTCTGCTGAAGTTTTTTTTATTTCCATTAATGAGGGTGATTTTATAACTGTCTGGGAAATACTGTCTGCTAAATCAAGAGACAAAATTATAGATGAAATCCATGAAACGTCCAGGGACAAAGGGATCGGGATTGACAAAGAAGAAATACGAAGAAATTTCCGTCAAAACGGTATAATTGCAAGGAATTTCTGGAATGCTGCCAGGACAAAATTTGATCCTGACATGGTCCTGAAAGAGAGTAAGTGGGATATCGGTTTTATTAAAAGCAGCAGCGCTGAAATCTTAATAACCTACACAAAAGCAGACAGACCGTCAAAACTGAAAATGTATAAGCAGGAGGGCCACTGGCGGGTAGGACTGGTAGAAACCTTCTGGCCCAGAAGATACATTGAGTCTATTTTCTCTTTCTTAAGGCTTTGATTTCGCTTTATTACTGGTTTGCGTCTGTCCATATAGTCGGTTTCTTTGTCCGTCATTCCCGAGTTCCTCAATCGGGAATCCAGTTATTTCAGAGACTTCGGGTATGACAAAACTATAAATCAGTCGTGTATGGACAGACACTTATTACCTGTGTTATTGAAACGCCACGCAGAAGCTGCAAGGCATTTTCCTGAATCCCTGATTCCTGGACCCTGTTTATTATTACGTTATATAATATAAAGAATTTTAATAGTCTCATTCTGTCTTGACAAAAGTAGCATGTAATATTAGAATTATGGACTTTCGTTTACCCCCAAAATTTCCACAGGAGGTTTTTATGAAATTAGCCGTGTTTGTAAGTGATTACAGGATGACTGTTGACACCCTTGAACGCCTGAAACCCGAAAAAATGGGAATCATTCTTGTTCAAAACGGCGTCTACCATGCATCTGTCAAGGAAAATGGAAATGCTTCTTCAATTCTGGACAGTTCTGCCGATTTATATGCTCTTAAGGAAGACCTGGAAACCAGAGGAATAGATCCTGCCAATGTAGACAGTAAGGTAAAAGTTGTTACATTTGGAGACGTAGTAGATCTCATGTTCAATGATTATGAAAAAACAGCTTGGTTATAGGAGGATTACTATATTATGGGTAAATTGACAATCGGTTGTTTCGCATCACTGGTAGGTTCGACAAACCTCGATTTTGCTGTAAAGCTTGCGGGTGCAGCACTGGATAAAGGTCACAAAGTGGACCTCTGGGTCTCAGGAAACGGCACAATGCTGTCACTTCAGGAACAGCGTGCTTTTAAGGACTATTCATACCTTGAAAAACCCGTAAAGGAACTGATGGAAAAAGGCCTCAACGTAACTGCATGTGAAGCCTGTGCAGAAGCCAGAGGTTATCATGACAGCAATACACTTGAAGGCGTAAAGAGATTCAGTATGGACTGGTATCTCGGCAGTACATTTGATGCCGACAGGGTCCTTCATATAGGAGGTGAATAAGAATGGCCACGACAAAACTTGGATTCATTGTTCAAAGACCCGGATACAAGAGTGAAAACCCGAAACTCGCTCTCACTCATGCTATTGCTTCACAGAGCGTTGAAATTTACCTTGATGATGACGATGAAGTTACGTGCGATGTTGCCTTTGTAGGCGAAGGTGTCCTGAACTGCATAAAGGACCAGAAGGCTCTTGATAATTACCAGTTTAACAGCACAGAGTCACATGTTAAAATGGGCCTGCTTTGTGACCTTAATATTTTCATTTGCAGGGAAGATCTGGAGAAGTACGGCATGTCAGAAAGTGATATTGTATTAAATGCAGAAGAAATGGGCGGAGACATGGATGTTAAAGTAGTTCCCTATGAAGAAATCACAAAAATGATGGAAGAGATGAAGCACCTTCTCTTCTTCTAAACAATATAAGCCCGGGAGGTAGTAATGGCAGATTTAAGATCACAAGAACCATCTCAGACTCTGGATGTTCTGGGAAGAGTTTGTCCGTACCCTTTAGTTATTACAAAGAAGACCCTGGAGAAGGCCCCTGGCGGCACTCTCTTGAAAGTCCTCTGTGACGCGCCTGCATCAGCTGAAGACACGATTCCGAAATACTGCGAGAAACAGGGTTTTGGCATTGACCTCGTGAAAATCGAGGACAAGGGTTACTGGGAGATTTATATCCAGAAATCATAAGAAACTGCTATTGTTTCTAACATTAATCGAAAACAAAAAAGGCGCTCCGGATTTCCGGAACGCCTTTTTTAGTATTTGGCCTGATAAGGGTCGGATTTACCATCACTCATCTGGAACACTTCTGACGGGCAAAGGTTTACACACTCTTCACATCCGTCACACTTCTCGGTATCTACCTGAACATCAATCACGTTTAACTCCTCCTTTTATTTATTGAATAGGTTGGTAAAAAATTATACCTTATCTACTGACGCTATTTCAAGATATGGGCAAATCCCGGCAGGGACACTTCCCATGGGAAGTGTCCCTGTTCTGCTCATCTGCACTTTAGATTTATTGTTTTTCGCAATACAAGCTGTTAAATTATTACATATCACTCATATAACAATAAGGAGTAACAATATGAAATTCAACGGGATAAACCATATTGCTTTTGCAACAAATGATCTGGACAAAACCGTTCGCTTCTGGCGTGATCTACTCGGAATGAAAATGATTGCGGGTATTGGAAACAAAGGGAGCCGGCAGTATTTCTTTGAGGTTGCCGAGAACAGCATGATATCTTTTTTTGAATGGCCCCATGTTCAACCCGTTCCGGATAAAGACCCGGGGTCTCCTGTTAATGGTCCTTTTGTTTTTGATCATATATGTTTTGAAGTTGAAAACCGTGACAGGTTATGGGAGTTAAAGGACACTATGGAGGCAGCTGAGGTGTGGTGTACTGAAGAACTTGACAACGGCTTTATACACTCTATTTTTTCTACTGATCCAAATAATATTCAACTTGAATTCTGTTACAGGAATAAAAGCATTAATCTGTCTCGTGAACCAAGAATAGTTGATCCTGATCCTCCTGAAACTGTTCAGGAAGGCCATGAACAGCAAAGCGGCAAATGGCCTGCTGTTAGTGAATTTACCGCATCAGATGAAAGACAGGTTTATCCAGGATCATTAAGAGGATTGGTTGAATAATGGCATTTCGTATGATATTATTTTTTTACCAGCTTCATCAGTTCAAAATTATATGCTCCAGATGATTTTCTGTACTGGTAAACATTTTAGTAGGGGGTCAGGACAATGAAACGAAGAGATTTTCTAAAAGCCTCAGTCGCTGCAACTGCTGCACTGGCAGCACATCCAATCCATGCCGATGCAGAAACACCCATGGCAAAGTCTGATAAAGCTGTGGTGAAAAAGTATACTGAAATTGGTAAAACCGGTCTTAAAATGAGCGATATATCTTTTGGCACCGGCAGACTTTCTTCTCCCTCAATGATTTTACGGGCAGTAAACAGGGGCATTAACTATTTTGATACAGCGCCTGATTATGGCCCTGCTGAAAAATATATGGGCGAGGCAATGAACAAAATTCAGAGAGACAGGATTATAATCGCCTCCAAGTTCTGCTCCCCTTATGCATATCCCAGCCATCTGCCCCCTGGAAGCAAAAAAGAGGATTATATAGCCTCTGTTGACGGAAGCCTTAAAAGGTTGAAGACAGATTATATGGACTTCTGTTTTGTTCATGCTATTGGTGAGCAGAGCGACAATAGAGAGCAGGAAGAGAAGAGATTACTTGATGAGGATATGTTGACAGCCTTTGACGCTCTGAAAAAATCGGGCAAAGTCCGATTTCTGGGTGTTTCATCCCATGGCCCGAATAATATGGAAAGTCTAATGATGACAGCTGTACAATCAGGCCATTTTGATATGATTATGCCGGCATTTAATTTTATGAAGTTTCCTAAAATGACAGATATATTAAAAGAAGCTAAAGAAAATAAGGTTGGCGTTGTTGCCATGAAAACCCTGGCCGGAGCAAAAGACTCCGGCCTTGATAATAATGATCCGAAATTTGCGCACTCAGCATTTAAATGGGTGCTCAAACACCCTGAAGTAAATGGACTGGTTATAACAATTAAATCCATTTCAGATCTTAACCTTTATCTGGGCGCTTCAGGCGATACATTCAGTGAAGCAGACCAGGAAAACCTCAACAGGTATGCAAAAAAATTCAATCAGGAATACTGCAGGACCGGCTGCGGCGACTGTGAACCGTCCTGTCCTGAGGGAGTTTCCATCGCAACTACTCTCAGATATCAGATGTACTTTAAGGACTATGGAGACGAAAAAGCCGCTATGAAGCAATATGCAAAACTGGAATCAAAAGCAGACAGCTGCCTGTCCTGTGAGACTGAAGAATGTAACGGCGCATGTCCTTATGGATTACCTGTAAGCTCCATTCTTCGCGGAGCCCATGACGACCTCACCTTTATGGCTTAGCCTTGATTGTTAAGAGAACACGGAGGCATCATTACTACAATTTATGAGCTGAACGGTTAGATGGTTATTTCAAATGTATACCGCATTATACTTCTGGCAATTCTTCCTGTAACTGCCCTTCTCATTTATTATAAGGGGCAGAGTTATGATCCAGCACTTATTAATTTCAATCAGTCACAATCCAACGTGGAAAGTATGACCGTTTTTTTTCCTGCTGAGATTGAAACGCTTTCTAGATCAGGGCAGATTCGCATGTTCACCAGTAAAAACCTCTATGAATATGTAAACGGTCATGCTGAATATTTTATATCAGCAGGATTTGTAAAGCTGGCAGTCGGAGAATACCGTTTGAACTCAAAAGATTATCCTGACGTATTGATCGACATATACGATATGGGCAACAGTATGCAGGCCTTTGGTATATTGTCTGATGAATCAGGCGGGAACATCACAGATTTCAAAGCAGGGTTAACAGGATTTAAAACACCACAGGGGCTCGGATTTATAAAGGGCCAATACTATATTAAAATCTCCACCTTTGGCAGCACTGTACCACTCGACAGTTTTATAGAGAGCCTGGATAACAGAATATCTGCCGGATCTGACCCTTTTCCTGAATTTGCAGCTCTGCCTGACATTGGACAGATTCTCACTACCAGGTTCATTAAAGAGGCTTATAGAGGTCTTGACTTTTTAAATAATGTAATAGAGCGGGAATACAATATCAGTGGTGAAACTCTTCAGGTTTTCATACTTAATGTCAGTGGAGAAAACATCAGTAACATAACAGATTCATTCATCTCATATTTCAATGATTCTGACATTAAATTCACTGAATCAAGGGAAGATGAAAAAACTATTTATAAAGTAAGCGACCCGTACGAAGGCGACTGGGTATTAATATCATCACCTGATACCATAATGGGAATATTCGGTCCATACAATGAAACAATTATTAACTCATTAATAAAGCAAGACCATGTCTTCAAAACACAGTAAAAAAGAACCTGACATAACACGAAGAAAATTCCTTTCCAGATCAGCAGCAACATGTGCCCTTGCAGCAGGAACCGGTTTGTGGGGATACCTTTCCTACAGTGAAGACCCTGTTCGCCGCAAAAGCGATAAAATTTATACGTTTAAAAACTTTCAGGTGCCTGAATCAAAAGACCATCCATCCATGGTGATAATCCATGGAAGAGATGTTAAAAAGATGGCTGATACAGCAATGAAAAAACTTGGAGGCATGTCAAGATTCATCAGTCCCGGAGACAGGGTACTTATAAAACCAAATATCGGCTGGGACAGGCAGCCTGAACAGGCTGCTAATACTAATCCAGACCTTGTCGGAGCCATTGTCGATCTGTGCCGTATGGCAAAGGCCTCAGAGGTAGGGGTAACAGACGTATCCATAAATGATCCGTACAGAAGCTTTGCACGATCAGGCATAGAAGAGGCAGTGGAAAAATCAGGCGGCAAAATCAGATTCACCACACAAAATGATTTTGTGCTTACTGATCTTAGAGGTAAAGTTCTGCAGGTATGGCCGGTAAGCAGATTTTATCATGAGGTAGACAAAGTGATTAATGTACCCATAGTAAAGCATCACTCTCTCAGTAAATGCACAATTGCTATGAAGAACTGGTATGGAGTGCTCGGTGGTCAAAGGAACAGGCTTCATCAGGATATCAATACATCGATAACTGACCTTGCCGCTGCAATAAAACCGACTTTGACCGTTGTTGATGCCACAAGGGTCCTGGTCCGCAACGGTCCTACCGGCGGGAACCTGTCTGACGTATCAATTGAAAATACAATTGTTGCAGGGCTTGATGAGATAGCCCTTGATTCTTACAGCCTCAGGTTTCTTGACCTGATGGTTGAAGATGTACCTTTCTTAACCATGGGAG
This sequence comes from Thermodesulfovibrionia bacterium, assembly GCA_945788685.1. Lineage (GTDB taxonomy): Bacteria > Nitrospirota > Thermodesulfovibrionia > UBA6902 > UBA6902 > CALZJD01. Next base: position 9,420 of record CALZMZ010000108.1, read on the forward strand.
CAAAACGGGGACTTGGAGTAACTGACTGGAAATCACTGGATTATATTGAACTGAAAGTATGATAAAGATAATTACAAATTACATATTACAAATTTAATACTATTATAATTACATTAATAACTCTGTTGTCATTCCCGCAGTCCTTAGGCGGGAATCCAGTAACAGTCAATGAAAACTTATTGTGTCTATATACTTTGCAGCAGGCGTAATGGAACACTTTATGTTGGAGTGACATCTGATCTTATTAAACGTGTTTATGATCACAAGAACCGTATAGTCGATGGATTCACTAAGAAACATGGTGTGCACTGCCTTGTATGGTATGAAACGCATGAAGCACCTGAAGCCACTATATTGAGAGAGAAACAGATAAAGAAGTGGGAAAGGAAGTGGAAGCTGCGACTTATCGAGGAGAAAAATCCTGAATGGAATGATTTGTAGAAAAATCTATTATAGTTTCTGGATTCCCGCCCAAAAGACCGCGGGAATGACAAAGTCATGAAATTTATAACCCTTCAAAACATAAGACGCATCTATTCGGTCTTCTTCTTTACCCTGTTCGTAATTCTTATCGGAATAACAGACTTCAGAAATATGAAGGGCTATGAAGTGTCCCTGTTTTTAGAACTTGATCCGCTTGTGGCCATTTCTTCATTTCTCACAAGCTGGACATTATATAAGGGACTTACCCTTTCACTCATTATAATTATTACTACTCTCATATTCGGGAGATATTTCTGTTCATGGATCTGCCCGATGGGTATACTCAACCAGTGGATCAGCCATTTTATGAACAGAAAAAGGCCGGTGGATGATTACAGGATCAATGCCTACCGACAGATATTCCGGTTTAAATACTATCTCCTCACGCTGCTCCTGGTCCTTGCAGCATTTGGTTCCCTGCAGACAGGGCTTTTTGATCCCATATCATTCATAACCAGATCATTCAGCGTTTCCTTGTACCCTGCACTTAATTATTCAGCAGTAACCTTGTATGTGAAGCAGCCTTTGTTTTATGGCGGAGTATTGATCGCAGTTGTCTTTATAGCAGTCCTGTTTGCCAACAGGTTTATCTCCCGATTCTGGTGCCGCGTGCTCTGCCCACTTGGAGCATTGCTGGGAGTGCTCTCGTCTCAGTCCTTATTAAGAATCAGGAGAGATATTGAAAAATGCACTGACTGTCAGAAATGCCTCAGATACTGTCATGGTGCATGTGATCCTCACACAGAATTAAGAGTAAGTGAATGCCATGTCTGCATGAACTGTATTGAGGACTGCCCTGAAGATGCAATCCATTATGGAATGGCCCGGGATAACAGCTCTGTCCATACTCCTGTTGATCTGAACCGGAGAAGATTAATCGAAACAGCTGTTGCAGGCATTGTTTTACTCCCCATGATGAAGAGTGTTGTCACAGCAGCAACTGATCCTCAGCACAGGGTGATTCGTCCGCCAGGATCTATTGCCGAGTCGGAATTTCTGAGACGTTGTATTAAATGCGGAGAATGCATGAGGGTCTGTCCTACCAATGTAATCCAGCCTGCCCTTCTGGAAAGCGGCTTTGAAGGTCTCTGGACTCCTTTTTTAATGAATAAGATCGGTTATTGTGAATATACCTGTGTCCTCTGCAGCCAGGTCTGTCCAACAGGTGCCATAAAGCCTATATCTGTAGAAAAGAAAATAGGAAAAGGGCCATTTCAAAAGCCCCTGAAAATAGGGACCGCATTTTATGACACAGGGCGGTGTCTTCCATGGTCCATGCATACGGAATGTATTGTGTGTGAAGAGGTATGTCCTGTCTCACCAAAAGCTGTCTGGTTCAAAACGATTGAAATGGAACTGCGTGACGGAAAAAGGAAACTTCTCAAGCTTCCTCATATTGAACCTGAATTGTGCATAGGATGCGGAATCTGTGAGAACAAATGCCCTGTTCATGACCGCCCGGCCATACGCGTGAGTTCTATTGGAGAAACAAGATCGAGCACAAATCGGATGATCCTCAGTAATTAATATTATCATTAAGGACATTATACTGGTCTTACTATATTATGGATTAAATATATATATTAATCTAAAATAGATTGATTATTTTTTTATCACTGACGTTGAGCTTGTCTGTACAGGATTTACAGCAATTTGAGCAGGAGGGATAATGTCAGAACAAACACCGGACAATGAAATGCTTTTTGGTCAGTTCCTGGTTAAGGAAGGAATTGTAACTGAAACTGACGTTGTTGAAGCCCTGAATATCCAGAAAACAAGGACCACCCAGATAGGACAGCTTGCGCTCAAGAATAATATGCTCACCATGCAAAAAATCTTTGCCATACTCAATGCACAGGTTAACTCAACAGAAAGATTCGGGGAAATTGCTGTTAAACTGGGTTTTCTGTCAAAGGAGTCTGTAGATGTATTGCTGAAAATTCAGAAGGAAAACCGTCCCCCGATAGGTGAAATACTTGTTGAACTAAAAAAGATTGATCGCAGTACACTTGAACATATGCTTAATAAGTTCAGGCAATAAGCTCCTCCTGCGACATATGAGGGGTCAGACCCCAACAGGCTGTTGAAAAACTCGTTGTTATCAATAATTATGTCATACCCGCGAAGGCGGGTATCCAGTAACATCTCTAAATTGATATGCCACATTTTGGATTAATGGATGAAGATGCACTCGGCCCCGAAGCAGGCCCTCTTCAAAGAGCGAAATTGCATATTCGCGGCGGCAGGAGAAGACTGCGTCAGGGCAAAATATCCCTCGGGATAATAACGCTTTCTGATGCTGTAGTGTCTGCTTTCCAATGGTATGTTGCTTCTCCTGAGCGGAGAGAAAAACTGCTGATTCAGGATAATGAATCTCTAAAGGATGATGCAGTGATATATAACATATTGAGACGTTCCGGAACACTTGATAATGCGCTTGATTATGACGATTTCAATACATTAGTGGAAGAAGCACTAAAGCATGAGATGCCTGATTATGATTATACCGGGATACTTAATAAAATTGAATCTTTAATGACTCAGCTGGGTGTCATGCCCTTTGATGAAAGCAAACTTCCTCCTGAAGACCCCTCCACCGTCTGATCAGAATATGAAATGAAAAAATTTGGACAGTTCATCTTTATCTGCACCCTGATAATTCTAATCCTCACTGGCTGTGCAAACATGTTTATTCAACAGTACGGTTATGTCTCTTCTGATGCTGACATTATTCGAGAGGACGGAAAAGCTGTTTTCATACCGGAACGTGCTCCCTCAATATCACAGGGATATAAGCCCCGGCCTTTTGGGAAATCGAACATGACAGAAAATTATAACCATGAAGGTATTGATATTATTGGTAAAAAAGGGACACCTGTAATAGCATCAGCGCCGGGAGTTGTTATCAGTGCATTTTACAGACCGCTTTTCGGTAATCGTATCTTAATAAATCATGGTATGGATCTAAATGGAATGTATTTCATGAGCCGGTATGTTCACCTGGATAAACGGCTTGTGAAAGAAGGCGATATAGTGGTGCGTGGACAGCAGATCGGCACATTGGGAAGTACAGGATTGCTGGCAGGGGGATTTCCCCACCTGCACTTTGAAATCCGGTCAGGAGTTAATCCTGCAATATCCAGATCAGAACCGCACAATCCTCACAGGTTCTGGAGTGAGGGAATCGGAATAGTAACCTGCTTTGATGCTATCAGACCCTTGCCGGACAAACCCTTCAGGACAACCTACCCGGTCCCGTGCAAGTGATGTCCGGGGAAACACTGCAGAACACTTCCAGATAAATTCAATCCTAAAATTCAACCTTTATAAAATAATTGCTTTGGACAGATGTGATGGTACTCTCATTTTAATTAATCAGATTGTTATTGATGACATATTGTATCAGCTGTGCTGTGTTGTTCATATTCATTTTAATTAAAGTACGTGCACGATATGTACTGACTGTCTTATCGCTCAATGATAGTTCAGATGCTATTTTTTTCACTGTCTTTCCTTCAGCAGTCATACACATTATTTCATATTCACGGTCAGAGAGCACCTCATGCAGTGCTTTCCCATCTCCGTACTCAACATAATTAATTAATGTATCGGCAAGGGAAGAGCTTATATATTTTTTACCTTTTAATAAATGCTGGACAGCTGTAACGAGTTCATCAGACTTGACCGCTTTTGTCAGAAACCCGGCAGCGCCTGCTTTTAAAGCCCTCATTGCAAACTGCTCTTCAGGATACGTGCTTAGTATTAAAACCTGCACATCCGGCCTGTAATCTTTAAGTTGTTTCAAAATATCAATCCCGTTTCTACCCGGCATGGAAATATCTAACAAAATCACATCATAATCATTTTCCCACATTTTCGGTATCACTTCATTACCATTGCTTGCTTCATCTATCATAAATTTATCATTGGTCTCTTTGAGAAGCTCTTTCACGCCTTTGCGGAATATTTCGTGATTATCAGCAACCAGTATTTTTACATCCAATTTCCTGCTCCTGGAATTCATTTACTGTTTAACTCAGCCATTCAAAAGAAACCTGAGAATATTATTTAATTCATTATTCATAGAGCATGTTGCCCCGTACATTATCGCTACTTACCAGAAGACATCTGAAATATTTATACATTTTATTGCTTTTTGAACAATATCATGATACATTCCAATTTCAATTCAAATCATGTCTTCACTTAATAATATATCGGTCTTTTCGAGGTGAATCTGAATTGAGATACCTGCTAATAATCGGGGATACCTCCTTACATATAGAGTATGTTATTGGGAATTATTCAATTTGAAGATACTATATAGCCATTCTCCTCAAGCCTTTACTTTCTTTTGTGTTTCAAGAAAGCAAATCTGTCTGATAAGGAAAAATATTTTCACCAAGCATTTATTCCCTCTATACATTAAAATTCATGTAAAGCAATCCATCTATCACGGGGTAAAGATCAGACGTAATGTTCACAACTCGAATAATATGAAGTAAATTGATGTTCATGTTTATTACACCAGCGAGATACACCAGCAACTCATGATACCATGGGAATTTCTTGACAGTGCAAAAGTGCCCGGACAAAAAAAGGACCTCTGCCTGTACAGACGCGGGGATGAGTACTCAATAAGGATAGACGGCACTGAACTCATGAACAGCCGTGTCCATGCATCTGAGGACAGTCTTGCGGAGATCAGTTGCAATAAAATAGCTCATCAGCATCATCAGCATATTCTGATCGGGGGACTGGGAATGGGATATACACTGGCAGCTGCTTTGAGATCAACAGAAGGTTCTGCTCAAATAACAGTGGCTGAAATTGTACCTACTGTAGTGGAATGGAACAGGGGGGCCCTTGCTGATCTTGCCGGTGATCCCCTACATGACAACAGGGTCACGGTCAGAGAAATTGACGTTGCAACGATTATTAAATCAGACCATAAGACCTATAACGCTATCTTACTGGACGTTGATAACGGGCCTGAAGGTCTGACCCGTTATGGCAATGACTGGCTGTATTCCGGGGATGGTCTGAAAGCAGCATATGCAGCGTTAAAATCCGCAGGGGTACTGGCAGTATGGTCAGCCGGACCTGATAAGGCTTTTCTCAAACGTATGCAATCAGCCGGCTTTAATGTAGAAGAAAAAAGTGTGCGTGCAAGAGGCCCCCGGGGAGGAGCACACCACACAATCTGGCTGGCGGTAAAAGCCTCATAACATGGAAACCTGGTTTTTATATGTAATAAGGTGTAAAGATAACAGCTTATACACAGGCATTACATTAGATGTAAAAAGAAGGGTTAAAGAACATCAGAGCAATGACAGGAAAGGATCAAAATACCTCAGAGGGAAGACGCCTTTAAACCTGGTCCTGAAAAGGAAAATTGGCAATAAAAGTCTGGCATCAAAAGTTGAAGCTCATGTGAAGAAGCTGCCCAAATTCAAAAAAGAACTGCTTGTGAATGGGAAGATAAAAATAAAAGAGATCATTGAGCAGGTTGGTTAATAAATACAAAAAATAACCTCCCCCTCCCTGGTAAGGAGAGGATTTTAATTCTCCCCTTAATAAGGGGAGATGCAGAGGGGTCATGATAAATCTTTTACCAGGGAAAATGATTCAAAAAGGAATAGATAAGTCATGGCAAATAAAAAAGGCGGCAAGCCTGAGCTTGCCGCCTTCATAAATGATTCATTAATCTTAATACTCTGACTTTACAGTCCCTAATTCCTCTCTCACTGAAATCGCAACTTTATAGAGTATGGTCAGGGTCAGAAAACCGATCGCCCAGACACCGAGTGTAATGATAGTCTCAATCAGTGTTGGCCAGTATTCTGTAACAGTTCCAAAATGGTTCGGCACAAATCCGCCGATCACCAGACCAAACCCCTTATCAATCCACAGTGAGATAAACACAAGAACACAGGCTTTGACAAGGGTCGACTCATTATTCCTGAATTTTGGGGGAATAAGCATAATCAGTGAGACAACAGCGAATATGGCTGAAGTCCACATTAAT
>CALZMZ010000109.1 GCA_945788685.1 Thermodesulfovibrionia bacterium
TTCACTTGAACCCTGGAATCCCTGAATCCTGGAACCCTTCTTCGAATACGTCAAGAAAAGCATTTACAATCTTTGTATATGCTTTTACTAACTACTGCAACTTAACATTCGTCCTGAGCATCACTTTCACGGATAATTTTAAATCTTATAGATCTTCAGTATTTCACTCGAATCCTTGACCCCTTGTCGGAACGACTCGTACCGAGAATCCCTGAATCCTTCTGCTTATAGCAACTTTTCATGAGTTAATACATAATAGTGAATGAAAATAATGTACAGACACCTTAATTTATCACTGGCACTTGTCATTTCCATTTTATTGCTGTCCTCGTGTGGCGGACTTGGACTGAAGAATTCTGATAATCTCAATAACAGCGATTCTGATAATAGTTCATCCTGCCCTGAACTGACAGGTCCTGAGATCATGGGAACGGTTGAATCAGATCTGATAAATGAGGCCTCCGGTTTAGCTACCAGTCGCAAGAACAGCGGCGTCATCTGGACACATAATGATTCCGGTGATTCTCCGAGGATATTTGCCATGAATCTGAACGGAGATCATCTGGGTATATTTAATCTGCTCAATGCTGATAATTATGACTGGGAGGATATGGCAGCAGGTCCCGGCCCTGTTGAAGGGGAGCAGTATCTGTATGCAGGTGATATTGGAGACAACCACAAAGTCCGCTCTTCCATTTTTGTGTATAGATTAATGGAACCTGCAGTTGATCAGAACCAGACAGCTGATACAATAGATATATCAGGTGTTGATACACTCGAAATGCAGTACCCTGATAACCAGGCATATGATGCCGAGACCCTTCTTGTTGATCCGATATCAGGTGATTTATTTATCGTGACCAAGAACAGCTCCGGCACATCAAAAGTGTTCCGGAACCCCTCACCTCATAACACCGGTGAAGTGGCTGTTCTTGAGGAAGTTGCTACGGTAATATTGGGCACTTCCTTTTTTAACGCTGTAACAGGTGGAGATGTATCGGCTGACGGCTCAATGATCATTCTAAGATCATATCAAAATGCAGTTATCCTGTATCGTGATGCTGGAGCAGATATTGCTGATGCATTTTCAGGTGTGTTATGTGATGTTCCGGTAAATGAATCACTGAGCCAGCAGGGTGAAGCCATTGCATTTGATCCGGACGGAAACGGGTATACAACTGTTATTGAAGGAAGTAATCCGTCGCTGAAGCATTACTCAATCATTAATTGACATTAAGTTTTCAGATCATTCTCAGGAAGACCGGCTTGTCTAACCCTCATTATGCTTGCAGCCATGGGCATAAATACCAAATAACAAAATCCAAATATCAAATAAGCACCAATGACCAAATGTCAAAACGTAAGAAGAACAGATGAACCGGTAAATATAATTCTCCGCCAAATGAAACTATAGTCCTGTTATCCCTGATCCTACAGCAATTTATTTTTTGGAATTTGGATTTTGTTATTTGTTTGTGATTTGGGATTTGTTATTTGAAATTTAGCAGTGTAAGTCACATAGCGCCTTTACAAGACGTGTAAACACTTTTAGTGACTATCGCAATTAAAAATTACTTCAGTCCCAGTACGTCCTGCATATCATAAAGTCCCGGGGTCTGTTTCTTCACCCACAGGACCGCTTTTAGTGCTCCGCGGGCAAAGGTGTCCCTGCTTGATGCCTTATGTGTAATCTCTATTCTCTCTCCGAGACCGCCGAACAATACAGTATGCTCGCCAACTATGTCACCTGCGCGGACAGTCTGGATACCTATCTCGTCCCTGGACCTCTCCCCTATGATGCCCTGCCTTGCATATACCGCCTTCTCTTCGAGATTTCGATTCAATGCTGCTGCCAGCACCTGTGCCATTTTCATGGCAGTTCCTGAAGGGGCGTCTTTTTTTAATCTATGGTGGGCTTCAACTATTTCCACATCATAATCATCGCCCGTAACCCTTGCAATATCCTCAAGCACCTTTAAAAGGAGATTTACTCCCACGCTCATGTTGGGAGCAAACACACAGGGAATATTCTGGGCATACAGACCGATATGATCGATTTCATCTCTGCTGAATCCTGTTGTGCCGATAACAACCGGTATGGGCTTGTCAGAGAGGGATTTCAGGTTCTCAATTGTTGCTGAAGGTGATGAAAAATCAACAAGAACATCTATCCCCTCAGCAATCTCCATTATGTCATCCGATACTTTAATACCAGTCTGGCCGATGCCAATGACCTCTCCGATGTCACGACCAAGATCACCATGTCCTCTTCTTTCCAAAGCTCCGGCCAGTTCTATTTCCCCGATGTCTCTGGAAAGAGTGGTAATTCTGCTGCCCATTCTTCCGGTTGCCCCGGCTATTGCCAGTTTAAGCATCATTTATCTCCTTTTCCCTGGATTGACTGTCTTCACTGTCAACCTTTCCTTCAATTTTAAATTTCTCATCAGCCCATGCTCCAAGGTCTATCAGCTTACACCTCTCAGAACAAAAAGGCCTGTACGGATTATTGTTCCATTCATTTCTCTTCCTGCATGCAGGACACTTGACTTTCATAATATATGTATTCTTCTCTCCGTTATGAAAAACCTACACATGAATAAATCCCTGGTACACGGTTGCTGCCGGACCTGTCGCAAATACGTGGTTGTCCTTTTGAGACCATCTGATAATCATTTTACCTCCGGGCAGATGTACATTGACCTTTCGTTTGGTCAGACCAAGCAGCACAGAAGTGACAGCAGATGCCGAAGCGCCTGTCCCGCATGCCAGTGTTGCGCCTGAACCCCGTTCCCAGACACGCACCTTAACATTATTCCAATCAATGATCTGCATGAATTCCACGTTTGTTCTGTTAGGGAAGAACCTGTGGTTCTCAATTTCAGGACCATGGACCTCAAGCGGAACCTTATCCACATCTTTAACAACTATTACTGCATGCGGATTACCCATGGAAACACAATTAATGTTAAAGTTCTTTTTATTGATCGCCAAAGAATATTGTTGCACCATCTCCCTGTTAAATGCTTTACCCAGCATTGATACCCTGACCGGAATCTTTGATGGTTCCAGTACAGGCTCACCTAGATCGACTGTATACATATTCCCTTTTTTTTCAAGGACCATAACACCGGCAATGGTCTCAATCGCTATATAATCAATCCTGCTCCTGTCATCCTTTGACTCAGTGTCACCTCTGAACAGGATCGTGTCCCATACGTATTGTCCCATACACCTGATACCATTGCCGCACATTTCAACCTCGGAGCCGTCTGCATTAAAGATACGCATTCTGAAATCAGCTTTTTTTGAATGAGACAAAAGCAGGACCTGGTCTGCGCCTATACCAAAGCGTCTGTCACAGAGTTTTTGTGACAGCGTCCTGATGCGTCGCAATTTCTCATTTCTGTTGTCAATGACAATGAAGTCATTACCCAGTCCATGCATTTTTGTAAAATGAAGATTCATTGGTTCCCTACCTTACCGTTTTATCGTTTCAAGTGTTTTGGGAGGCTTGTCCCTCTTATCAGGTCTTTATAAGTCTCTCTTTCTTTTACAATATAAAAATCACTGCCTTTGACAAGGACTTCTGCTGCCCTGGGTCTGCTGTTATAATTGGAACTCATGGTAAAACCATAAGCACCTGCGCTCATTAATGCAAGCAGGTCCCCCTGATGTACCCTGTTTATCATTCTTTCCTTTGCAATAAAATCACCGGACTCACAAATAGGTCCGACAATATCAGACAGGGCTTTTTTGCGGCTGTTTTTTTTCACGGGCTTTACGTCATGAAAAGCATCATACAGACTTGGCCTGAGCAGATCGTTCATCCCGCCATCAACAATCACAAACTCTTTATCAGTATTTTTTTTCAGGTATAAAACCTTTGTTACAAATATTCCGGCATTGCCGGCAATTGATCTGCCGGGCTCTAGAATGAGATTAAAACCGCCCTCTTCAAGCAGGGGCAGCACTGCCCTGGACAGGTCCTCCGGAAGAGGCGGCGCTTCATCCCTGTACGGGATGCCAAGTCCTCCTCCGATATCAAGGTTTCTTATCTCTATGCCCTGCTCTTTCAGATTATGTGCAAGCTCTATTACTCTTTTTAAAGCATCTACAAAAGGCTTGATCGCTGTTATCTGGGAACCGATATGCTTGTGAATACCCAGGACCTCAACATTGTCGAGCCTTCTGGCCAGCCTGTAATACTCAAGCGCATGTTCAATGGGAATTCCAAACTTGCTCTTTTTCAGACCGGTAGATATATAAGGATGTGTCTTTGGGTCTATATCCGGATTTACCCTGAGCGCGATCGGCGCCTTTGTTTTTAACTGTCCTGCAACCCTGTCAATGGCCTTCAGCTCATCCGGGGACTCAACATTAAACATCAGTATGCGGGCCTTGAGCGCTGCAGCTATTTCTTCATCAGTCTTTCCGACTCCTGCGTATACAATTTTATTTGAAGGCATGCCTGCCTTTTTTGCCAGATAAAGTTCCCCTCCGGAAACAACATCAGCCCCGCATCCGTTTTTTGCAAGCAGCCTGAGAACAGCCAGGTTTGAGTTGGCCTTCAGTGCAAAACAGATTGTGCTGGGATAACCGTCAAATGCCTGTTGATATGATTGCAGGTGCCTGAGCAGTGTCTTCTCGCTGTAAATATAAACCGGTGTTCCTGCTTTCTCAACGATCTTTTTGACAGGAACATCCTCAGCATATAATTCCGAATTATGATATTTAAAATAATGCATAATCTATCTGATTTAAATTAAGTTATAATTAACCTGACCATGAAAATTATAGACAAAGCTGTAAAAACAATAAAGAAGCACTCTATGATTAATAAAGGAGACACCATTCTGATCGGTCTTTCCGGTGGACCTGACTCGGTCTGTCTCACCGCTATTTTAGATAAACTCAGGCACAATTTCAATATATCTCTTCATGCGTTATATGTTAACCATGAAATACGTCCTGAAGAGAGTAAGAAAGAGGAGTCATTCTGCAATGCGCTCTGTAAAAAACTTGACGTTACATTTCATACCAGGTCTGTTGATGTAAAGGGTTTTGCCAGTAAAAACAGACGCAATATCCAGGAGACCGCACGAGAGTTAAGGTACGAGATCATGGAAGAGATTGCAGACGATATTAATGCATCAAGGATCGCTGTCGGTCATAATGCTGATGATCAGGCTGAAACGATTATCATGAGACTTGTCCGTGGGTCAGGCAGACGGGGCCTTTCCGGAATACTGCCGGCAAGAGGAATGATTATAAGACCTCTCATAGAAATCGAACGGTCCATGATAGAGCAATTTTTAAAAGATGAGCTTGGGCAGGACTTTCTTCTTGACAGCTCCAACCTGAATGAGGACTACCTCAGAAATTGGATCCGTCTTAATGTTATGCATGAGATAAAAAATCATAACCCCTCAATTGTTCGTGATTTATCAAGGACTGCTGATATTCTAAGGGAAGAGGATAATTACCTTGAGATCATAGTAACAAAGACACTTATGAGGCTTATAAGCAGAAAAAGCGACAGTTCCATCGAGCTGTTTTTATCACCTATGGAGACACTTGAGAAATCCCTGTTAAGACGTGTCCTCAGGAGGGCAATAGATGCAACATCAGGACTCAGGGGAATCAGTTATGTACATGTGGAAGACATTATAGAACTGATAACGAATGGAAAGTCAGGTGACAGAATTATAATGCCCAAAGGGCTCAGAGCAATAAGAAATTACGCTACCCTGCAATTGACTCTGGATGTACCGGGAAGCTTTACAGAACATATACTGAGTGTGCCGGGTGAAATCATAATTCAGGAACAGGGAATGATAATAGAAGCGGAGATCATTAATGAAGAAATCGAATCAGATGGCCGAAGTACAGCATTATTTGATCTGCAGGCACTGTCATTACCACTCAATATAAGACCAAGACAGGAGGGTGACTTTTTTTATCCACGCGGACTGGGAAAGAAGAAAAAGCTCCAGGATTTTTTTGTAGATGAAAAAGTACCTCGCGATTTGCGTAATGCTGTTCCCATTGTGTTGTCAGGAAATGATATCATATGGATTGCCGGTTACAGGGCTGATGAAAGGTCCAGGCCCACAGAGAAGACAGAAAAGATTTTGAAACTTATAATATCGAGTTCGGAGAAAATATAAGGTTGAAGTCGGAAGTAAGAAGTGAGAAGTGAAGGACTCAAATTCCTGCCTCTACTTCTTACTTCTCACTTTTAACTTTTAACATCTTAGTCCGGCGGAGGTTATTTTGTCTGATAAAATACGAGTTCGTTTTGCTCCCAGCCCAACGGGTTTTTTGCATATCGGGGGGGCCCGCACAGCTCTTTTTAACTGGCTGTATGCAAGGCAGAACAATGGTGTTTTTATATTAAGGATCGAAGATACCGACCGGGAGCGGTCAACAGATGAGTAT
>CALZMZ010000110.1 GCA_945788685.1 Thermodesulfovibrionia bacterium
TGTTAATATTCCAATGACTCAATAAGCCTTAAGTATCCGTTCCACCTCGAAGATCTTCCGCATCTCACTCGATATCCCTGTCTGCCGACAGGCAGGCCTGAATCCTCGAACCCTGGAATCCTTCAGATTATTGCTACATAGGAGATGATAAAAAATTAAAAACTATCTGTTTATCTTAATACATTACTGAGGCAGCGCCTGGCAAAAGGACAGGACATCAAGCTGCTCTTTCAACCCGAGGAAAACAAGAGAAATCATAGGTGTATTGGCATGTCCCCATCTGATGTTGTGCAATGTTTCCCATGGATTGTCGTTTGCTGCAGTTCCTACATATTCTGGTTTATTATCATCTCCCATGTTAATTTCTTTACCATCAGCTCCATGACATTTAATGCAGGTGGACAGAAATATTCTCCCGCCACTGGAAGCTTCTCCAATGCTTCTTTTTGTCTTTCTGTCAATGTATAAATCAACATCGATCTGACCATAGGCTATAAACATGGCAAGAGCATCAAAATCGTTCTCTGTCAGTTTGTCTGTCAGATTGTGCGTATCATTCTTCAATATTTCAACGATTAAACTGGGATCCTGGTTTGCATAATCACGGACACCCCTGATACCTGTATAATGTTTGCCCCTGGCATAAGCACCGGCTTTTCCTTTATAGTCCCAACCATGACACTCTTTGCACCGCCAGGTGTCTGGGCCTTTCTGCCGCCCTGTATCAGGATAGGCAGGATGGTTTCCCTCAACCCGTATCCCGAGTTCTGAAGCCCAGTTGTCATACAAGAGTCCACCCCTTACAAGTTGAACAAATCGCATTCCGGACATATTCTCAATATCTCCGACTGAAACTGATGAAAATGTTACCAATAATATTGCAGCTAATAATAAGTATGGGATATTAAATAATTTCATTCATGCTCCTCCTTGTCTGAGATTACCAGATGAACTGTTAATTATTAAAATGTCGCTGATTCAAACAGCCTTGAGATTAAATGCATCACTGCTGCTAGGAACAGAATTACGACAATCACACCGAATGTCATTTTTGGTTTTTTAATTATCAGATAAAGCAAAACAGCACCGGCAGCTGCAGCTATAACAGGATTGGCTTCTCCATATGTAATGATTTCGTCAAATGTTTTATATATATTCATTCAACATCCCCCTTTAAATATTTTCCAGTATATCATAGTCACTGGTAAATTAGGCACATAATATATCCTTCCCGATACTGTTCGCCAACAGACAGGATTGATCCGGCATGTATCATCTGGCATCCTCTTATTAAAGAGAAAATCTCATACCCAAAACGTTACAATAAACTATGAATAAAAAAATTCTGCGTGTCATTTACATGGCTCTTTCTTTTTTCATTTTTATTATATATCTCAACATGAAGTATTATGATGATTATCAGACACTGCTCCTTGAAGGTACATTTATCCAGAATAATCAATCTGATCTTGTTGCAAACAATTGGTCAGTTCCTCTGGTACTGGACTGGAACAGTGACGGCAAAAAAGACCTTCTGATCGGAAACAGAAGCTATGACAAACAAAATGGCAGCAAAGGTTATATAAGCTTTTTTGAAAATAAAGGTACAGACAGCAGCCCCATATTTAACGGTTCTGTTTATGTAAAGGTTTGCGCTGATATCTGTTCTGAACTAACTGTCATACCTGACGGTTGACAGGGATCCTACCCTTCAGTCGTTGACTGGAATAATGACGGACTTATTGATCTTTTAGTAGGTGATGGTCTCAGCAATGTATATGTATACCAGAATATTGCTGACAACATACATCCTGCTTTTAACAATGGCGCCCTTCTGATAGCTGAAAATGAACTTGAAGGATCAGAGAGAATAACGCCTGTATCACTTGACTGGAACAACGACGGAAACAAAGATATTATTGTGGGTGGTATGGATGGAAGAATCAGGGTCTATATTAATAATGGAACTGATAAAACACCATTGTTTAATGAGTATTCCTTTTTGAAGACCGGCAACCATGATATTCGTTTAAATTCCCGATCAGCTCCCAGAATGTACGATTTCAATAAAGATGGATTAACAGACATTCTGGCTGGCGAAGTGCTCGGGCATGTATACTTCCTGAAAAATGTCGGAACAGATAATGCACCTGCTTTTAAAAGAACGGACAAACTCTTTCTGAAAAATGGCGATCCCCTCAAATATCCGGGAAACAGTCCAAGGTCACGCCTTGATATTGCCGATTGGAACAATGATGGTCTTGACGATATTATTGTCGGTGGAGCAGATGGAAGGGTAATGCTGTTTATTGGGTCTCAGGATCCATCAGTATCACTTGCAACTGCACTGAACAGGGCAAAGGTAAGGACTATTGAATCTCTGATTAAAATAAAAAATCAATCAAAGGCATTTCTCAAGTCCATGAGAAACAGCATTCCCGGCAGGACGTGAGCGTTCAAATCATTTCTTCACGTTATTGTTTGTACAGGATTTGACTTTACAAACCTGGCCCTCCTGCTCATCCGAATGACTGCCACAGCAGCCCCCTCGAAATCTTTTAATCACAAACAGCAATAAAGCCGCAAACATCAAATAACCAAAAACAAGACTTTGAGTATCTCCGCTCATATGTATAACCATCCTTTACATAGATTTAAGTTTCTACGTAAAGATAACAGTTAATTCTGAAGATAATGTGAAGGACAGAAACAATAGAAATTAAGACATCAATTATTTTGCTGAAGGACGTTGTGCCTTGGCTTATATCGAAGAGTCATGAGGAAATGAAAAAGTACAATGTGCTGGTTACTGTTCACTATAAATAATGCTGGAGACATTCATACTAATATGTTACTGACAGGTAACATAACATTACATTTTTATTAATATAACATGCCGAATATAAAGAACTTTCATTATGATAATCATTAATGATGAGGAAAGTTTGAATGTTACCAGAAAGTAACGATTTCAACACTGAAAACAGCCTCCGTTCAAAAATAAATTTTATATCTTCCTGTTTTAATGTTTATTTTCAATTGAGTAATTAATCTTGAAGCATTGGTAATTAATTTGCTACTGAATAGCCGGTATGTATCTTTGTTTATTTAACCCTGATTTGAAAAGAGGTTTATATGTTAGATATTGGAACCAAATATAAACAGTGTACGGTTTGCAAGCATGAATACACTTCCATTCATACTGAAATTATGCCCGGTATAAAAATTTATGTATGTGATGATTGTCTGGAAGCTGCAAAGTATAATTTTATCTGGGTCTGTATGAATTGCAGTAAGGTCTACCTCAGATCGAAAAAGCTGGTTGTTGCAAGTTTAAAAAATAATGCGCTCAGGAGGGCCTATATGGTATGTGAGGACATGCAAATTATCCAGGGATTAGATATATGCATAGCATGTGATTCAGAAGGCATAATGAACTATATGGATGCCCAAAAAATATCTTCTTGTTGAGGAGGAGATGCAAGTACGGTACGATTGCAGTTAATCCAGGTACTGCAGGTATTTATCCATAGACTTTCAAATGTTTCTTTTATGAATACCTGTTTGTCCTGCCGACAATTTGTATATCTCCAGTAATAGCGTGTTAATGCGAATTGAACCCTGAAAAGGGACTGCCGCTCCCATTCCTCATCCTTGACACTCAGAGAATAAAACAACTAATATATCTGTCTAAGTTATTAATTCAGCAATGAATAATCAACAATAGCGGTCCCATCGTCTAGTGGCCTAGGACGTCGGCCTCTCACGCCGAAAACACGGGTTCGAACCCCGTTGGGATCACCAAAGTATTAAGTGGGAAGTAAGAACTAAGAAGTAAGAACTAAGAAGTGAGAACAGAGAAGCCAGGAGTGAGAAGTTAGTAATTAGTGTTACGTTAAGAGATAAGAACCTGCATGTACTGAGGTTTTGTAACTTCTAACTTTGTACTTCACACTTCTTACTTATATAAATGGAGAGTTTATGTCAAAGTCATACAACATTGCAGTAATACCCGGCGACGGGACTGGACCAGAAGTTGTAGCAGAGGGTCTCAAGGTTGTTCATGCAGTCTCTGAGAAAGAGGGATTTAAGATCAACCTGACCAGTTTTGATTTCGGAGGCGAACGTTATCTGAAAACCAGAGAGGTCCTCCCGGACAGCGCAGTTGATGATCTCAGTAAATTCGATGCGATTTATCTTGGCGCCATAGGACATCCTGATGTAAAACCGGGCATTCTGGAAAAAGGGATATTATTAAGATTGAGGTTTGAGCTTGACCAGTATATAAACCTGAGACCTGTCAAGCTCTACCCGGGAATTGAATGCCCTCTGAAGGACAAAGGGCCCGAGCATATCGATTTTGTTGTTGTAAGAGAAAATACAGAAGGACTGTATGCAGGAGCTGGCGGTTTTCTGAAAAAAGGGACGCCTGATGAAGTTGCGGTACAGGAGTCGATTAATACCAGAAAGGGAGTTGAGCGTTGCATCCGTTATGCCTTTGAATATTGCAGAAAGCGAAACAGGGAGAAAAAGCTTACACTCTGCGGTAAGACAAATGTTCTGACCTATGCATTTGATCTCTGGGAAAGGACTTTTAACGAGATCGCAAAAGAGTACACTGATATTAAAGCTGACTATGCCCATGTCGATGCCATTACCATGTGGTTTGTAAAAAATCCGGAATGGTTTGATGTGATCGTTACGGACAACATGTTCGGTGATATTATTACAGACCTTGGCGCAATGATACAGGGTGGTATGGGCATCGCTGCCGGAGGCAATCTTAACCCTGAAGGCGTATCAATGTTTGAGCCTATCGGTGGTTCTGCACCAAAATATACGGGCAGGAATATGATCAATCCCCTTGCCGCAATATCAGCAGCAGGATTAATGCTGGACTATCTCGGAGAGGAAAATGCCGGAAGAAAGATTGAAGATGCAGTAATGAACGTTACCGCTCATCACCTGAAGAGTCTTGCAGCCGGACAGATGGGAATGACAACAACCGGAGTCGGAGACCTGGTTACAAAATTCGCTTTAGAGTAGTTAAGGAGACAGAATGTTAAAGAAGAAAGATAAATATATAGTGGCTGTCGCAGGAGCAACAGGAGCTGTAGGAAATGAAATGATATCTGTTCTTGAGCAGAGGAACTTTCCTGTTGATCAGCTGCGTTTGTTTGCATCAGAGCGGTCTGAAGGAAAGACACTTGATTTTCACGCAAATCCTGTACAGGTGGAGCTCCTTACAGATAAAGTCTTCGACGGGATTGATATAGCACTGTTTTCGGCAGGTGGAGACAGGAGCACAGAGTTTGCACCAGCTGCTGCCAGAGCCGGCTGTGTCGTAATTGATAATTCAAGCGCATGGAGGATGGACCCGGACGTACCTCTGGTAGTCCCTGAAGTTAATCCGGATGATATTAAAAATCATAAAGGCATTATTGCAAACCCGAACTGTTCAACCATACAGATGGTTGTTGTGCTGAAGCCTATTCATGATGCTGCTGGGATTTCAAGAGTAGTGGTGACCACGTTTCAGTCGGTTTCAGGTACTGGTAAAAATGCAATGGATGAACTCCTGGACCAGACAAAAGACCTGCTTAATTTCAAGGACATAACTCTTTCTGTTTATCCTCACCAGATAGCATTTAACTGTTTACCCCATATTGATTCGTTTATGGATGACGGTTACACAAAAGAAGAGATCAAGATGGTCAATGAGACCAAAAAGATCCTTGGTGATGATTCAGTAAAAGTTACTGCAACTACAGTCAGGGTGCCTGTTTTTAAGGGCCATTCCGAATCACTGAATATTGAGACAGTTAAAAAAATCTCTGCAGATGAAACACGTGCGGTCCTGTCTTCTGCTCCAGGTGTGATAGTATATGATGCTCCTGAAAAGAATATTTATCCTATGCAGACAATATGTGCTGACAAGGATGAAGTATATGTCGGCAGAATAAGAGAAGACGATACGATTAATAATGGTATTAATATGTGGATTGCTGCTGATAACCTGAGAAAAGGAGCGGCATTAAATGCAGTGCAGATTGCAGAAAAGCTGATAGAGTTCGCATAGGTAATATCATTTGTCCTTTACATCCCCTCCCCTGGAGGGAGGGGACTAAGGGGAGGGGGGATTTTCTCAATTACACCACCCCCACCCTGGCCCTCCCCCGTCAAGGTGGAGGGAATAAATGAATTACACCTTTTTAAAATGCAAAAAGTTGATTACATAATAAAAGCTGATCACGTGATTACAATGGAAGGCGACCTTTCTGTAATAAGCCCGGGTCTGATCAATACTCATACGCATGCAGCCATGGTTTATTTCAGGGGGCTTGCCGATGACCTGCCTCTGATGGAATGGCTTGAAAAACATATCTGGCCCGCTGAATTCAAGTGGCTTACTGCAGAATTTGTAGATGACGCAATTGAGCTCGCCTGTCTTGAAATGCTTAAGGCCGGGGTAACCACGTATGCTGACATGTATCTGTACCAGGGAGTTGCTGCTAAAAAACTTGAACAAATTGGGATGAGAGGTCTTCTCTGCTCAGGAGTGATCGATTTCCCATGGAGAGATTATGCACAGTCAGCAGATGATTATTTTATAAAGGCTGAAGAACATATAAACAACTGGAAGGGAAAGGAACTGATCACTACCGGTGTGGCCCCTCATGCAACATTCACATGCAATCCTGATAATTATATGCGCGCCAAAGAGCTGGCTGATAAATACGATGTACATTTACATACCCATCTTGCAGAAACACAGTTTGAAGTCCACCAGTGCAGGGAAAACTATGGCAAAACACCTGTTGAGCATCTAGACTCCATAGGGTTTCTGTCTGAGAAAGTATCTGCTGCTCACTGTGTATGGCTTACTGATGATGAGATTGATATACTTGCCGGAAAGAAAGTCGGTGTATCCCACTGTGTAGAGAGCAACCTTAAACTGGCATCCGGTTTTGCCCCTGTTCCAAAGCTTCTT
>CALZMZ010000111.1 GCA_945788685.1 Thermodesulfovibrionia bacterium
TACCCAGTTCCAGCCGATCTTTCCATCTTCAAGGTCTCTCATGATTTTATTGTAATGTGAACCAACTACAGGATTAAGTGTGCCTTCAGGAATTTTCCACAACTCTTCTGATCTTTTCCTGTGTTTTGGATTTGCAACCACCATATCAGCAGGAAGCCGGTGGGCAAATGTTCCGACTTCACGGGCTGTGCCGCATGCGCTTGGCTGTCCGGTCAGACTGAATGCACCGTTTCCGGGCTGTGCCTGTTTGCCCAGCAGGAGGTGGACCATATAGATCTGCTCATTGACCCATGATCCGCGTACATGCTGGTTAAATCCCATGGTCCAGAAACTTAAGGCCTTTCTTTTCTTGTCTGCATAATAATCAACAAGCCTGAGCAGTTTTTCCTTGAATGAATCGAGTGACTCATCAGGGTCACCCTTTGCCAGCTTTGCAACAAAATCAAGAGTGTATGGCTCAAGGCCCTTTTTAAAGTCTTCAAAACTGATTGCCCAGTGTTTGCCCGGCGTTTTGCTGTTTTTCATTTCCAGGCGTGAACCTGCCGTTATTCCAAGAGAGCTCATGGCATGGGCCTCGTCATCTGTGATAATTTTGGAGGCCTCCCTGGCAGCGGTATCAAGTTCGCTTCCTTTATATTTAGCATGGTTTGTGTCTGGACGCATTCCATATCCAATATCAACAGGTCCGGTCGCGAATATGCAATTATTGTTTACAAAGTCCCAGTCAATGGCTTCGGGCCGGTTGTAGACTATTTCGCGTGCTATATAGTTGAGAAGGGCAAGATCAGTATTCGGTTTAATGATGATCTCTTCATCTGCGATATTGGAAGACCTGTTGGAAAATGTTGAGATATTTATCAGCTTGACCCAGTAAGGATCACTGATTTTTCGGTCTGATACTTTGGACCAGAGGACAGGGTGCATCTCTGCCATATTTGCTCCCCACAATACTATTGAATCGGCATGGTGCATATCATCGTAATTTCCTGCAGGCTCATCAATGCCGAATGTCTGGATAAATCCAACCACAGCACTGGCCATACAATGGCGTGCATTCGGGTCAATATTATTACTTCTGAATCCTGCCTTGATTAATTTGACTGCAGCAACGCCTTCCATAATCGTATATTGACCGGACCCGAATATTGAAATGCCTTTCGGGCCCATCCTGTTGTAGTACTTCTTGAACTGCTCTGCCATAACGTCAAAGGCCTTTTCCCAGCTCACAGGTTTGAATTTGCCTTTTTTGTCGAACTCACCCTTATCATTTACCCGCAAAAGAGGGTCTGTGAGCCTGTCAGCGCCATACATGATTTTTGCGTTAAAGTACCCCTTGATACAATTCAGGCCCATATTAACAGGTGCGAGCGGATCTCCCTTTACTGCAACGATCATGTCATTTTTTGTCGCAATCATGATGCCGCATCCGGTACCGCAAAACCTGCATACTGATTTGTCCCAGCGCCATCCGGCTTCAGTTTCCTTTGCAGCAGCTTTCAGGTGATCGGGAACAGCTATTCCAACAGCGGCTGCAGCGCTCACCGCTGCAGTAGTTTTCATAAAATCTCTTCTGGTAACTTTCATAACAGGCCTCCCGATTTAATATATTTTTTGTCAAATAAGGAACAGATATTATTAAAAAAGACATTTGTTGATATGAAGTAGATTAATGCAGAAAAAATGAAACGGCCATGATTTAAATCATAAAATTTCTGCATTGCATATTCCGGAATGATTAATGTTGATAATAAACTGTATATATGACCATACCAGAGATCCATGTAAATGAGGTGTTAAAGCTTGTAAAGGAATTGTAAATTTCGCCTCATTGGCTTTATTTTAAAAAATATGCACATTGAAATATTTATGAACAAATAGCAAATAAATGTGATACATCATTATTTGACACACTGACAACGAGCTCTTACAATGGTTGTAAAGGGAGAATAGAGTCTGTATCCAGTTCTACTTTATGACAAATGTTGAAAAAAATATTTCAGGAATTCAGGGCGCTAAGAATAAGTTTAAGTCTGAAATTCATAATAGGAAGCGGGATTGTTTTGATAATAGCAATGTCTTTGTCATCGTACTTTATAGCTAAAAAAGACAGAGATTTAATAATAGAGCAGCTTGATATACAGGCGAAGACCCTGTTTTCACAAATAGTGTTGACAAGGAGATGGATAGCTGATCATGGGGGCGTTTTTGTAGAAAAGTTTCCCTGGAAAAAGGCCAGTCACTATCTTTCCGAATCCGAGCTGGTTGACCTGAAAGGAAAGAGGTATATAAAGGAAAGTCCGGCAATGGTCACAAAGCAGCTTTCAAAATACGCCAGGGAAGAAGGAGCGTATCTGTTCAACATTACAAGCCTGAAGCTGACAAATCCGGAAAATTCTCCTGACGAATTTGAAGAGTCTGCTCTCAGGGAATTTGAATCAGGCCATGCCAAAGATGCTTCAAAAATTGAGGAGATAGATTCATCTTTATTCTATCGTTACATAGCACCGTTATATGTCGAGGATACGTGTCTCAGCTGCCATGCCCATCAGGGTTATAACATAGGTGATGTGAGAGGGGCCATCAGTGTTTCAATTCCCATGAATTACGCACTATCCATGATGCAGTCTGAGAAACGGACCATGATCATAGCCGGTATAGCTACAATTTTGATATTGATGATAGTCCTGTTCTTTTTGATGAAGGAACTAGTTCTCAGGCCAGTAAAGCAGTTAAAGAGTTCCATGGTAGATTTCTCAAAAGGGGACACGAACAAGACAGCAATACTCAGAACTGGAGATGAGCTGGAGGACCTGAGCAGTTCATTTGTTGACATGTCCAAATCCCTGAGAGAGTATCACAATGACCTTCAGGACAAGGTAAGAACAGCTACAAGGGGTTTTGAAGAGGCAAATGACAGGCTTGCCGAGCTTAACGAAAAGAAATCTGATTTTATAGCCAAAATATCACATGAGTTAAGGACTCCCATGACCTCGATTAAAGGGGCAATGGATTACATATCAGCCAGAATTCCCAAAATTACAGAACAGGGCAGGGACAGGGAAGAGATTCTTGAGTTTCTTGGAGTATTAAAAAATAACGCGGACAGGCTTACCCATATGGTCAATGAAACCCTTGATCTTGAGCGTCTTGAGTCAGGTATGTTTGATCTTCATATTGATCATGTTGACCTGATTGCTCTGATCAAGGAAGTAATAATATCATTTCAGTCTTTAACGGATGAACGGAACATTACATTCAAAATAGTAGCTAAACCTGAAATTATCGTTAATGCAGATGAAGACAGAATAAGGCAGGTACTGATTAACCTCATTTCCAATGCCATTAATTTCTGCCCTGATGAAACAGAGATCGAGTTTGAAGTAACTGAGTCAGAAGAGAAAGTGCAGGTAATTATAAAAGATAAAGGGCCGGGCATTCCTGTGGAGGTCAGGGACAAAATCTTTGATAAATTCTACACAATAGGAAAGAGAAAGGGTACCGGCCTTGGTCTGGCGATTTGCAAGGGAATAATAGAGGCCCATAATGGAGAAATCAGGGTGCTTGATGTTCCGGAAGAACAGGGTAGCGCCATTGCTTTTACACTTAAAACAAAGAACGGGGATGAACTCAATGAATAATCGTATCCTTGCAGTTGATGACGACGCTGACATTCTAAAGGTCCTCAAGGCAAATCTTGAGCTTCATGACTATGAGGTTATTACTGCAGATACATGGCAGAAGGCGCAGGATGTTCTGTCCCTTTTGCAACCGGACCTTATCCTTCTTGATATAATGCTGCCCGATGGGGACGGGATAGAAATTTGTCGTGATTTGAGAAAGGAACTGGCAGATGTTCCGCTTATAATGCTCACGGCAAGAGATAAGATATCAGACAAGGTCATGGGGCTGGAAAGCGGGGCTGATGACTATGTTGTAAAGCCCTTTGAGACACTTGAACTCGTTGCCAGGATCAAGGCCTGTCTCAGGCGGATTAAATCTCCTGAAGAAGAGGAGCAGATAGAGATTGGCAACATAAAGATAAACAATAAAAAGCGGCTTGTAACGGTGTCAGGGAAAAAAGTTGATCTCACACCAAAGGAGTATAATCTTTTATGTTATCTCATTCATAACAGGGATGAGGTATTAAGCAGGGACGCCATAAGAAAAAAGATCTGGAAGGATTCTCATATTTATTCATGGAGCAGAGTCATCGATGTCCATATCCAGCATCTGCGGCAAAAAATCGAAAAAGATCCTTCCAATCCCAAATACATAATGACTGTTTCAGGCGCCGGATACAGGTTTATGGACTGATCTAAAAAAAATTACAAATTTCAAATTCCAAATTTCAGATAAATTTCAAATCACAAGCATCAAATAACAAATAAATCACAAACTCCAAATATCAGTTCTTTTTTATTTGTAATTTGTAATTATTCTTTCACTCCTCTTTTTTTACATTTTCTTTACAAACATTAACATCATATTTACAGAAAAATTTCCTATTATTTATCTATGAGTACTTCGGCATTCAGTTTTAACTTTCTATACTAAGCAGGAAGAACTGCCAGGGAGATCATCTTCTATGGTTGTAACAGGACTTGTTGTCAAAACAGCTCCGGAAAAGCTTCAGGATGTATTAGTCGAAATTGAAAAAATGAGTAAGGTCAGCATTACAAGGATTATGGATGAAAACAAAATACTGACCATTATTGATAATCAAAAAAAAGGTGAGGAGTCTGTTGCCTCAAAAGAGATCGAACAAATTAATGGAGTGATAAGCATCAGTCTTGCCTATCATCATTTTGAGAATTAGAAAGACTATCTGCCAGACAAATGTATTTGGGTAAATAAAAGAAAAGGAGGTGAAGTCAGTAGTAGTGGAAGCAGTTGAAATCGAATCATATATAAGGAGGGTATAATCATGAAGAAACTGTTTTTATTATTGATAACTGCATGTTTTCTTTTTGCAGTTACAAGCGCATTTGCAGCAACAAAAATGAATCTGCCAAAAGAAATTTCAGAAACCACGCAGGAATGTATTGGATGCCATAAACAAACAAGCGTGAATATTTACCAGCAGTGGGGTATGAGTAAACATTTCCGGGCCAATATTGGATGTTATGAATGTCATGAGGCCCAGAAGGGCGATCCGGATGCAATTGATCATGAAGGGGCCTTAATTTCAATAATTGTTTCACCGAAAGATTGTGCCAGATGCCACGAAAAAGAAGTTGATGAGTTTGTTAACTCACACCATTCAAAAGCAGGGAGAATCATGGGCTCTCTCGATAACACCCTTGCCGAAGTAGTTGAAGGCAACCGCGGGATGAAGACAGAGGGTTTCCCGGATGGAGTTTCTGCTGCTGCCGTTAATGGTTGCTGGCAATGCCACGGTTCTATTGTAAAGGTCAATAAAGACGGGTCACTCGATCCTGCCACATGGCCTAACACTGGTATGGGTCGTGTAAATCCTGATGGTACAGAAGGCAGCTGCACAGCCTGCCATCAACGTCATTCATTTTCAGCTGCCCAGGCACGGCAGCCAGAGAACTGCGGAAAATGCCATATGGGACCGGACCATCCCCAGATTGAGATTTTCAAGGAATCCAAGCATGGAGTCAATTACTACGCAAACAGGGAAAAGATGAACCTCGAATCTGAGAAATGGATTGTGGGTGAAGATTATTTTGCCGCACCAACCTGTGCAACGTGTCATATGTCTGCTACCAATGATATGCCTGTGACTCATAATATCGGATTACGTATCAAATGGAATAACCGTCCTCCACGCATAAAACAGGCCCATGAAACAGACAGGAAGTGGGGATTGGCATCAGCAAGTATTACTGGAGATATGCGTAAGGCCAATATGATTAACGTCTGTGTCAACTGCCACAACGAAAAGTTCATAGATGCATTTTATACACAGTATGAAGCACAGCTTGAACTGTATGATAAAAAATGGGCAGAACCTGGTGTAAAGTTATATAACAAAGCGTCAGAAGTAATTAAAGCAGTGAAAGGCAAGAAGTATGCCAAATTTGCCCAGAAGATAGATTATACCTGGTTTGAACTGTGGCACCATGAAGGACGCCGGGTACGCCATGCTGCATCCATGCAGGCCCCGGATTACACGCAGTGGCATGGTAACTATGACCTTGCGAAGAACTGGTATGGTGAGTATGTACCGGAACTGGAAGAAGTTATCGAGATGGGTAAGCACAGCGATAAAAGCGATGCAAAGAAGTTTGCTGGAGAGCTGGAGATTATGCTTGCCCAGGATCCTGCTGCCAAGGCCGATAGAGCAAAACGCGCCAAAGAGTTCCGTGACCGTTATAAATAAGTTTTGATTAGCCATAACTGCACCGGCCGGATATCCAGCCGGTGCAGCCACCATCTCAACCTCTTGATCCATCCTTTTATTTAAAAATATATCTGTCTGTCAGAATCTGGACATCGACGAGCGTACTTGAGAATATTTCATTATTATCCGTATACATTATTATAACTATCTGTTTTTACATCTATATTTAATGAACATGGATATTTTGAAAGTAAATAACATAAACTAGATAAGATTATGTCATTAATAGCTTTTTTAATCATATTTTTTATTCCTTCCATAGCTGATGCCTGGGGACCTCTCACACATGTTTCTCTTGGAAGCCAGTTATTTGATCTTGGGCCTGCAATCATACCTGCCGGTATTTACGGGATCCTGAAAAAATACAAGAACGATTACCTGTATGGCAACCTGAGCGCAGATATTATCCTTGGCAGAAGGTTTCAGGGTTATGAGGAAAATTCACATAGCTGGAAGGTTGCCTGGAAGCTGATGGACGCGACTGAATCAGACAGGCAGAAGGCCTTTGCATATGGGTATCTTATGCATCTTTGTGCAGATACAGTGGTGCATAACATAAAACAGCCTGGTTGATAAAAAATACAGACGCAAGCTCAAGACCCTCGATAAATATATGCAGAAAACACATGACCTGTTTCTTGAACGAAGACTTGAAAGACTTATATTTTCGTTCAAGACCAATAAGAGATTGTTTAAGGGAATTCTGCTGCTTTCACGTCTGCCAAACTATACACCCGTCTCGAATTTTATTGATAACCGTTTCCCGAATGACATTCCTCTGGAGAGAATTTACAAATACAGGGCAGAGTCTCTTGAGAAAATGATAGAGGTTATCACTGAGGGCAAAAAATCCAGCGTGCTCAAGACACATCCTCTCGGCAGGTGCAGACGCACCAGTAAAAAGGCTTCCTAGGCATATCCAGACATCCTCTTTCTCATAAAGCTTAAAAAATCAGGACCAACATTGTCTTTTTACCGGAATTCTGTTAGGATTTTACGTTGATTTTAAACCAGTTAAGGGGCGTTTATTAAACACATATGGAAGACAGAGAAGCCAAATCAGTTATAGAGTCACTTCTGTTTATCTCTGGAG
Organism: Thermodesulfovibrionia bacterium; assembly: GCA_945788685.1. Lineage (GTDB taxonomy): Bacteria > Nitrospirota > Thermodesulfovibrionia > UBA6902 > UBA6902 > CALZJD01. Next base: position 7,461 of record CALZMZ010000111.1, read on the forward strand.
AGCCGATGACGATCGACTCTATCAGGAAAATAACCGAAATTGATAAAAAGAAGATTGATGCACTTGTTAAAGAACTTATATCTGACTATTCACTCAGGAACTCCGGGCTTTTGATTATCGAAGTAGCAGAAGGCGTGCAGATGGTGACCAATCCTGCATCGTCTCCCTTTATAAAGAAACTCATATCTACAGCAGTACCTACCAAGCTGTCACAACCGTCTATAGAGACATTGTCGATTATCGCCTACAAACAGCCTATTATCAAGGCTGAGATTGAAGCGATAAGAGGAGTAAACTCAGATGGTGTGGTCAAGACCCTTCTTGAACGGCGGATGATAAGAATCATTGGAAGGAAAGAAGTGCCGGGCAGACCTCTCATGTATGGAACTACCAGGGAGTTTCTGCAGTATTTCGGGCTCAAGGACCTTACAGAACTGCCCACTTTAAAAGAACTTTCAGATGTTGAAATCCCTGATATTCCTGAACTGTTAGAAGGTGAAGAGGGTGAAACTGAAGCCCGGGATAGTGCGGACACTGAAGAAATGACTGACGAAGCAGAAGACCAGGCTGAGGAATTTTCAGAATCGGAAGAGTCGCAGGAAACTGTTGATGATAAAAGTGACCAGTCCCTGGACAAACAAAACCAGCCTTAAAGTAATTTAAGAAAAACAAAAAATCAATGATTTTACGTAAAGACGGTAAGCGTTCGCGTGTTATATGCGAACATACAAAAAAACTGTTGTTTGGACTTGTCCTTATTTTAGGTATGTCAAATGCTTCTCATGTCTATGCAGATTGCATGTTTCAAAAAGGGGATCATGAATGGGGAATTCTCAGCGGATACGGACATAATTTCCCTTCCACTGCTGACATATTAAGGGGCAAAAACGTGACAGAAGATGTCCAGTTTATTTTTCTCATTCCATACTGGGGAAAGGTCATCAAGGAATGGAACGGGTGCTGGAGCCTGGAATTTATCACAGAGACTTTTCTTACGTATGCAATACAGGAATCAAAAAGCCGGTATGCTGTGGGAGTGACTCCTTTATTTCAATTTAATTTCAAAAAAGTGGGCAGGGTGACACCCTTTATTAATTTAGGTTCCGGGGTTCTTTATACTAATCTTGATCCGGAGGGATTTGGTTCAGAGTTTGATTTTACCCCCCAGATAGGAACGGGTGTCAGATATCAAATGGGCCACAACAGGTTCTTAACTCTTTCGTACAGGTTTCATCATATATCAAATGCTAACACAGTGCACCCCAATGAGAGCATTGATTCCAATTTCTTTATCATAGGAATTTCAGTAAAGAAATAGGATGCTAACCCGCATTCTTCACAAATATTTGATACAGGGAGGTAAGCTTTAAAAAAAGTTTTGATTACGGCACAATGCAATAACATATGATCATTCTCTGATGTTGATCAACATACAAAGTGTAGTCTGGTGATCTTCTGCTAAAGCCGCTCCCAAAACTTTTTTAAAGCTTGCCTCCCTGGCCGTGTGAATAATGTAGGCTAAACCTGTCTAATTAGCTGCACCTTCTTTAGCGCGTATATTCTTTAGTTCAAGCATATTAATTTCCAGGGCATATGCTATAACAATGAAGATCGCTATAAAGAATAATTAATAATGGCAGAGAGAAAGGATTGAAATTACTGCTCTTTTCCTTCAATCCTTGTTATCCAGATTTTTAAGTCCTTTTTTACATCCTGAGGCACATCCGGTCGTGCTATCCAGTCCAGAAAACTGTCCTTTACCGTCATTAACATTAACTCGCTGCTGAATTTTATCTTTTCATGATGAGGGGACCGCTTGATTAATTTTGTGAAATCAAGGATAGGAATATCACTTGTATCTTCAAATGAATTAAAAAACTGGGTAATCTGGTTCTCTTCATCAGGGAAACGTCTGAAGAGAAAATTTTTAAAATTAAAGCTGTTTTGTGAATTTAAAAAATAATCAAATTTATCCGGACTAATATTCAGTGTTTTTGTACATGACGCTAACAAATCCTGATAATCAAGCTTATGCTTTCTGCTGAGTTCTTTAGCAGCATCTTCTTTAGTGCGATTATATTGGACTACAAGTCTGTATATTTCCAGGACATGTGATATCGAATTATTCATTGTTCAGGGTTCAGGGATTATTGTAATAAATAGATTAATTTTTTATGCTCGATAGCTGAAATGCTCCTGTGACATCTTCCATTTAAGCTATGAAATTATAGCATATTAACAGGTTCTCCTGACAGTAAAAGCAGGGCATCCATCATTAATTAAACAGGGATAATTACTTCCGGCCTTTTTTGGCCTTTGTGGCTTTTGTGATAAACGGGCCTGAGCCTTTTTTCTTTTTCTTGAAATGGGACAGCAGGATTTCAGCTTCATTAAAGGGGAGGGTGACAAACGAAAATTTATCAAGTATATGGATGTCTCTGATTCTGCTGCTGGCAATACCGCTTTTGTCCTTGATAAATTCCTCAAGTTTTTTCCTGTTCAGACCGTCCTTTTTCCCCTGCGTTACAAA
>CALZMZ010000112.1 GCA_945788685.1 Thermodesulfovibrionia bacterium
CCTAACCCCCTTTTCTAAAGGGGGGACATACTGCTCTCTCCCTGTAAAGGAGAGTCGCAGAAGTCTTTTAATCTTCTTTTTATCTTTGTCTTTTATCCCTCTTTTGATTGCTTCCGGGATATGCAGGACTGGACGCGTTAAAAATTAAAAAGTGTCTGACCGTGAACCGCTACTGGTTCATGGGAGTTTTTTTAATTTAGCGGTCAGACCGGAATAGCACAGATATTAAGCAATCATGCGGGGGTGTCCTTCTTTGGTTCTTTCTTAGACAAGTAAAAAACGAACCCGTCGTTTGGGGGCGGAACCCCATTATTAAGAAGATAAGAATAATATTTACAGCACTTGTAAATGCCTTTTGTGTTCAGCACATTATAAATGATGTTATTTACTCGCTATAATTGCTGCTCCCAATGCACCAACAATCTGAGGGTTATCCGGAACTAAAACCTTCTCGCCGATACCCCTTTCAAGAGCTCTCACTACTCCGCCATTACGCGCTACTCCGCCGGACATCGCTATCGGGGTAATAATCTTTGGAGACAGCTGGCGTAATAGAGTGATAGTTCTGGTGATGACCATTTCATGAATGCCTCTGACAACATCATCAACTGACGAACCTCTGGCAATCAGGCTTACGACTTCGGATTCAGCAAATACAGTGCACATTCTGCTCAGGGTAAGGGCCTTATGCGCCTCTGCATCATGCCTGTCTAAATCTTCCAGACCTATTTCCAGAGCATTTGCCATTGCAACAAGAAATTTGCCTGTTCCGGCTGCGCATGCATCATTCATCCTGAACCGGGCCTGATCACTTAATATTACCTTTGTATCCTGTCCGCCTATTTCAACAATGGTTTTAACTTCCGGGAACAAGTGCTTAATGCCTTCGGTATGGCATGTAATCTCAGTAACTGTCTGACGGGAAAGATGTACATTCTCCCGGCCTACACCTGTAGCAACAATATTTCTGCAATGATCAAGCGTTAAATTGTCAACCATACTCAGAGCTTCCTCACTTGCCTGCTCAATGGCCTTTTTATTATCAGCTCCGGTAGGTACAATACTCCAACCCAATATTTTACCCTGTTCCCTTGGACTGAAAACCGCGACTTTAGTAGAAGATACATCAATACCCATATAGCATTCAGTATCAGTAGCAAGAGGAAACCTGATGCTATTGTCTGTATCTTTATTTTTTCTGGATAAGGCAGTACGCGTGTGCAGACCTTCAAGAAAGGCATGAAGTCTTGTTCTGACCAGCTCACTGCGTTCATCAACAAGACAGTCGCTGCTCAGGTTTAATACAGGCACACTCGTGTCGCGTTGTAAAAATTCGGAAACTACAGGATAGGTGTTTTTTGTCCATTCACAGTTATCATGTGAAAAATGTATTATGCCATCAGCCTTGAATTTCTCTACAAGCTGAACAATATCCCGGGCACGGTTTTCTGAAATTCTGTATTGTCCGCTTCCTGCAAGTACCTCCCTGGCAAGACTTTGATACGGATCAGATGGGTCCATTTCATTTCGGGATGGATAGTTCACTTCCTCAAAAGCGATTACTGACTGATGTTCTTCAAGTATGTCAAAAATCTGGTTGGAATAATAAGGCCTCAGGTGAAGCCAGAGCAGCCTTAAGGTTTCTCTGGCAGCAGCATGTTTGTTTTCTTCTATCCGCTGTTTGAGTTCCGAGTATAAAAGACGATATATTTCCACTATCTCTTTACAGCCCCATGTCTGGGCCAGAACAGTGGAATAATCAATTGCTTCTCTACTTGGCATGGGCGAAGGCACGGTCTGCCGCAGCTCCTCAACTTTTTTCCAGTAGAAGGCTGCCTGATTTGATGATTCAATTGCCTCAGGAAGCCTTTCTGTTTCCACTTCATTCAGACTTATGCCTGTTTTTTTGCAGAGCTGGACCGTTAAACGTCTGAGCTGGCTGGCAACATAATCTACGGATTCATCACTGTTATCCAGAGGAATGTTCAGATAGAAATAATCACTACTGTAATGTCTGCTTACATCATGCAGAACTGAACCGATTCCGTTACAGTAACTGGGAGACCCGATTACAAGATCAGGGGTCGGCATGATTCCTTCATGCACATTTCCTATTGTACTTTTAAGGAAGGAGCATAGTTTTGGTTCATATTGATGCTCTTCTGCCTTTTGAATAGAATTTCTGATTGCCGGCTGACAGTTGGCGAGTGCGGCACAGGACATTTCAGGAGTAAAAGGCACTGCACCGGTCGCATAAAACATTTCTGTAGGTACAAGAAAACTTCTCCATACAACGGTATTCGCTGGTTTATATGCACTGAGGAGCTGTCTTCCGATAAGTTCTGTCCTTTTTTTGGATGATGTAAGAATGCTGGCTCTTTTCTCTCCTTTTTTATTCTCACCATCTTTTAAGACTCTGAGGAGATTTTTTTTCTGATCAGAGCGTGAGAAACATGTGGTGTTTCTGCTTTCTCCTGTTGAATGGGGAACGTCAATACCGGTACCAAAATCGATAATCACAGAGTCATCTGTTTTTTGGCTATTGCAATTGCATGATGGTGCGAGCATTGTTTTCATTTTCTTTCCTCCTGTATTTCATGTATTATTTTCATATTATCCTGCAACTCTGATTCCGTTAAGCTTGATGTTCTTATTTATTGTTTGATTGCCCGATGCAGATACAAATGCAATTACATTGCCAATCATATAACTATAGGCAATTTAATGATTTTTGCTATGTTTTATATATTCTGAAAGTACTGGATTTCGGTAAGATTATTATTTTTCAGTACGGGGGCCGCCATAAAAACAGGAAATATTTATTATGTAAGGAATGTATCCATCATTCCCGCGTTACGTTGAGCGGGTCGAAGAAACTCTCACGCAGGCTCCATCGGGAATCTGGAAAACTCGCATAAAAAGGGATTTCCGCTTAAAAACCTGCCGGCAAGCAGGAAGGCTGCAGGAATGACAGAAGGGCAGAATGGCCCAGGAATATGGAATATGTCTCGCTCTTAGTATCCACTTCAGATCAAACAAGAAAAAACAGAGTCACTGCTGACTCTGTTTTTTCTTTTAGAATTAATAGGTTCAGGCAATTTTCTTTTTCGATTTTTTGCGCGCCTTAAGGTCTGTTATGTCTGACCTGTGCTTAATCTGGGTCAATACATTAGTCACATTCTGACAAAACTGCTCAATTTCCGAGTCCATAACATTTTTGCTTTTAGAACGTCTTGATTTCGCCATAATATCCCTCCCAAATGGTATTTTCGTATATATAATAATCAGTTATCATGAAGAAATTATGAATATTGCTTAATAATTTCTGGATTAAGGGCAAAAATAAGATTATTACAGCGAATATTATATATGGTACGTTCAATTATTGCTCGACCTTTTGTTTGCGGTTCTGATAGTATGCATCACGGACAGCTGTGTAAGGGTCAATTGCAGCGTCTTTAAGAATGTCATAGTCATCCGGATTAAATGATAATCTGTTCATTTCTTCATACGAGTAAATGCCACCCGATAGTAACCGGGGCCTTATATATCCGATGGGATAGAGAAACAGGTCACCGACCAAACCCACGGTATCCCGGATTGATGAAGGTCCAAGCAAGGGCAGGATAAAATATGCACCATGACCTAATTGATATTTCCCCAGAGTCTGACCAAAATCTTCGTCACTGCTGTTGAATCCATACCCTGTTTTTGCAACATCGAGGAATCCTGCAACTCCGAGAGTTGAATTAATGCCGAACCTGAGCAGCTCTGTGCCGGCTGAATTGAATTTAAACTGGAGCAGGCTGTTTACAAAACGGATCGGCATCGAAATGTTAAGGAAGAAATTGTTTATCACGGTCCTCACATCCTCATGCACAATCCTGGCATATCCTTTTGTTACCGGCCTGGCCAGGAGAAAATAAAACCTGTCATTTCCTTTGTCGTGGTAGCAGTCTCTTCCTCATCTTCAAGTAAAAACAGTTCATCATCAGTAACATCTTCTTCAATGAACGCATCACCCTGCAGTGTCTGGTCATTCTGTACAAGAATATCCTGCGATCTGTCAGCCTGCGCCTCAGTTATCAGTGAGGGGGCTGATTTACTGGAATGGGCACATCCTGTTATGGAGAATAATATAATGATTAATAATGATAAAAAGAACTTTATGGAATTAATTGATATTTTCGACAATTATCATCCTGTCTGATTATATTTCCCCGACCTTTTGCCTCATCACCTCTAACAGTTCTGAAGGAGACTGTTTGGCAAGTATCTGTCTGAACTGTGTCCGGTAATTTTTTATAAGACTGATACCTTCAATAATCACGTCATACACCTTCCATTCGTCCCGGGTTCTGAGCATTCTGTAATGCATGGGGATTTCCGCGTTTTTTGTAATAAGATTGCTCTGAACTTCAATCCTTGAAGAAGAGAGAGATCTTTCCCTGATAAAAACAGCTTTTTCATCAGTGTAGCCCAGAATTTTGTTTATATATGCGTTCTCAAGCATGGACCTTAACAGTCTGATAAATTCCGTTTGCTGCTCCTTATCAAGTTTTTTCCAGTTCTTCCCCAATGTGGCCTTTGCCATAGCAGTAAAATCGAACATTCTGCGTGCGATTTTCCTGATCTCTTCTTTTTTTACATTATCGGATGTGTCTGATTCAGCAGACGATGTTTTCAGGACATTCAGGACTTCGTCCACATGCGCCTTGACTGTGTCAGTAGCGACTCCTGCATATGATTTCAGCGGAACGAGCAGCAGTGAAAACATTAAAATTATAACGTGCATCAGTTTCATTAATTCTCCTATATGGAAACAATTATTTTTCCTCGACATCACCGAATGCATACTTGCCTATTATCTCCTGAAGGTCTATCGGGGCTTCTGTTTCAACAATGCTGTCTCCATGGTCCAGCTTTTCTTCAGCACCTCCGGGGTCAATCTGAACATATCTGTCGCCGATTAAACCGGATGTCTTGACTGACGCAATTGCGTCGCCATAAATAGCAACATCTTTTTTTATCTTCAACTCCACAACAGCTACCTGTTCATCCTGGTCCATTGAAAGCATCCCCACCCTTCCTACTTCTATTCCAAACATCTCTACGGCATTGCCGGTCCTGAGTCCGGATACGGAAGTAAAACGGGTATTAAGCGAATAGGTATCGCTGTTGATAAAGGACAGGTTGCCGAGCTTTACCGTTATATACCCGAGACACAGTAATCCTATTATTACAAACACACCGACTGTGGTTTCCATTTTATACTTTTTCACTCTGCAATTCCCTCCTGGTTTCGCACCGGTACTGTGCTATTATGATCTCAACTGCTCTTGCCTTGACTATAATTTTTTCGATATCTTCATTGGACCTGCTTTCGGTCACACCTGCATATACATTGATTTCAAACCCACATGTTTCATGTTCCCCATCATCTGCTCCAGACTGATTATTGCAGACCAGAAGCCTGTTTAATCCCATGGCAAAATCATCCAGCATTGTTTGTGCCTCTGCCATTTCAGTATGGGGAAGTATGGTATTTCAGTATGGGGAAGTATGGTTAAAATCTGCTCCATGCTCTGCCTGGCTGAAAACCCGCCTTTAGCATCCATTTGTTTACTTATATATTCACCGAGTGTTCTTAGACTCTGGAAAGCAAGGTCACTTCCCATCAGTTCGCACATCTGGTCAAGCTCCAGTTTAAAAAGAATCGCTGTAAAAATCTTTTCTTTTTGTCTGCGCCTCAAAATTGAATCATAGCGCATACGGAAGGCCTGCTTTGAGAGCAATCCGGTTAACTCGTCATGAAATCCCTCCAGACTGTGGAGAAATTCATCTATCATCGGATGTTCAAATGCAATAGACTCCTCATATGTCCCCTGGAAGGCGATCTTTCCTTCCCACAGAAGAAGAATTCTGTCAGATATGAAAAACATGTCCGGGATATCATGACTTATGAGAATTGCGGTAAAGCCGAATTTCTTTTTGTACCGGGCTATCATGGTAAGGATGGAATTGCGCCGGATAGGGTCCTGCCCTGTAGTGGGCTCGTCAAAAAGCACAATTTCCGGATCTGTAACCAGGGCACGGGCAAGTGCCACCCTCTTCTGCATACCCCCTGACAATTCAGAAGGATATCTATGCACAACATCTTGAAGTTCCATCTGGTTTATCCTGTTCATTACCCGTGTTGTAATTTCTTTCTTTCTCATTCTGGTGGTCTGCTGAAGTGGTAATGAAATATTTTCAAAGACTGTCATTGAATCAAAAAGAGCATTGCTCTGAAACATATAGCTGATTCTGCTTTTATAATTATCAAGCTCTTTTTTCGTCATATTCTCGACCGGCTTTCCGTCAAACAATATGCTGCCACTGTCAGGTGAGAGCAGACCTATTATATGTTTGAGCAGAACGCTCTTGCCTGTGCCGCTTTTTCCTATCAAAGTGGTAATCTGGCCCTTATATATCTTCAGGTCAACTCCATTAAGAATTGTCCTGTCGCCAAACCCTTTTACAACATCCCGAAATTCTATTAATGGTGTATCCATATGAGCTCTTATATATAAAACGAAGTCACAATATAATCCGATACAAGTATCAGTACACAGGAAAGCACCACAGCTGACGTTGTTGATATGCTGACACTGCGGGCTCCGGAACTCTCCTCACGCATATGAGTAAAATATCCCTGATAACAGCAGATTGTTGATACAATGGCCCCGAAAATCAGTGACTTCACAATTCCACCGGTTATGTCAGACAATTCCAGGCTGGACTGGATCCTGTGAAAATATGCACCGGAGTTAACTCCGAGAAGCAGCACGCCTGTCAAATAACCACCGAGCAACCCGATCAGATTAAAAAATGCGGTCAGCAGCGGAAAACTGATTATGGAAGCTGCAATCCGGGGGCTGACAAGATAGCGGAGAGGATTTATTCTCATCGTGTGTAATGCATCTATCTGTTCTGTGATGCGCTGTATACCTATCTCTGCAGTCATTGATGAGCCTGCTCTCGCAGTCACCATAATTGCCGTGAGCACAGGTCCCAGTTCCCTGAACAATGACAAAGCAAGCACTGATCCAAGAACACCCTCAGATCCGAGTTTTACCAATGCATAATAAAGCTGCAGTCCAAGGACCATCCCTGTAAATAGTCCTACAAGCATTACTATATTGGCTGATTTCGCACCTATACGGTAAACCTGCCTGAGGATTTCCGTAATCTGTTTTGGCCGGAATATCATAATAAATGATTTATAGAAAAAAATTGTGGCAGCACCGAGATTGTTTACGGTTGTGAGCGCCTGCTTGCCAAGGTAATTAAATGGTGACAGCAATATAGAGTTTTGATCGGATGTTTTCATGTCGATTTTGCCTAATCAGCGACTGTAAAAATTATCGATTTGTCTGTCTGTCATTCCGGCTTGTCCGGAATCTTTCCATAGGATTCCCGACGCGCTTCGCTTGCGGGAATGACACCAAATATTAAACTGTAAATAATGGATACCATTCAGTATAAACACCATATTCAGGTTATCATATAAACAAAAAATTAGTCACGTATTTGACGTGTACTCACATCCCATAAGTCCACAATAATTGCCCACATACTCTGCTGCCGGCCTGTATAAGGACGGCTTTTCCTGTGCAAGACCAAACCGCTCCTCAATAATATGCGCACACCATCCTGCAATCCTTGAAACAGCAAAAAGCGGAGTAAACAGGTCATGGGGAAACCCCATCATTTTATAAACGGTTCCGCTGTAGAAATCTATGTTGGGTTTGATCTTGTCTTTCCCTTTTTCCGACAGGACTTTTACAGCAATATCTTCAACAGAGGCACACAGATCAAACAAAGCGGACTGCCCTGTTTTTGCGCTCAGTTTTTCGAGCAGTTCTTTAAGGATCGTTGCTCTGGGATCATATGTCTTATATACTGCATGCCCCATCCCGTATATTTTCTCTTTCTTTGATAATTTGTTTTTTATCCAGGATTCGATATCAGGCTCAGTCTTCAGCTCGTCCATCATCTGCATTGCTTTTTCATTTGCACCGCCGTGCAAAGGACCGGATAATGCTGCCAGTCCTGCCAGCACACCGGCATAAATGTCTGCCTGCGTTGATGCAACTTCCCTGCACGCAAACGTTGATGCATTAAAAGTATGGTCGGCATGAAGAATAAGACATATGTCCAGCACCCTTGCAACTTCGGGATCAGGCTTTTCCCCTGTCATCATGTGAAGAATATTTTCAGCATGAGACATATCTGTTGAATAAGCAACAGGTTCCTTTCCGTTTCGGATGCGCTCCCAGGCGACCGGTGCAACTGCCATTGCAGCAATAAGAGCTGTTGCCTTGCCTTCATATGATTCCAGGCTGACATCATCTATCCTGTCATGAAATGCGGCAATTGATATAGCAGCTGATAGTACCCTCATAGAGTTTGTATCTTTAGGCCAGAGCTTCATTGAATCTGCCAGGTATTCAGAAAGCGAAGCCGCAGAAGCTATATTGCTTTTAAATTCATTCAGTTCAGAGGAAGTTGGAAGATGACCTTTAATCAGCATGTATGCTGTTTCCTCAAATGTAGAGTTCTTCACAATGTCTTCAATGCGGTATCCCCTGTATATAAGCACCCCCTTTTCACCGTCAATATAACTTATTTTTGTATCAGCCACTGTTACGCCCCTAAGTCCTGTATTTTTTATGACTGCCTCCTCTGCCATGGTATCCTCCCATTCGTTACTATTATCGACGAGCTTCAAGCATTGTTCGTCGTCAGTTTCTTACTGTACCAGATTAATCAGACTGCCTTTAAGCACCATTTCAATCTGTCTGGCGCTCATTGCATGCTCTGCTGCATACTGTTCATTTCTGGTTTTATTGAACACTTCTAATGTGTGTCCGCTCTGGATAACATCTCTAACATTTTCTATAGAAAGAATATCTCCCTGTTCGATTTTATCCCAGTCCCCGGGATTTTCAAAAGTCAGGGGTAATATCCCGAAGTTGCAGAGGTTCTGCCAGTGAATACGTGCAAAGCTTTTTGCTATTACAGCCCGCAATCCAAGATATCTTGGCCCGAGTGCTGCATGCTCCCTGCTTGAGCCCTGCCCGTAATTGATCCCTCCAATAATAAAGGAACCGCTCTGCTGATATGTTAAAGACCGTTCGTAATATGTTTCATCGATACGTTGAAATGTAAACTTGCTGATCTCCGGGATATTGCTTCTGAAAGGAAGGACCTTTGTACCTGCAGGCATAATATCATCGGTTGTTATATCATCCCCGACCTTAAGCAGCGCAGGACCTTCAAGCCTTTCGGGTAATTCTGATAATGAGGGCAGCGGCTTAATGTTTGGGCCTTTCTCAATCTCAACATCTTCACCTTCCCGGGCAGGTGAAATCAGCATCTCATTATGAACTCTTAAATTTGCCGGTTCCTGCAATACAGGATATGTAATATCCAGTGTCCGGGGATCGGTTATTACTCCTGTTAATGCAGAGGCTGCTGCTGTCTCAGGACTGCAGAGATAGACCTGGTCATCCTTTGTACCTGACCTTCCGGGGAAATTTCTCGGAACAGTCCTGAGGCTGATTTTGCCTGTAGCCGGTGCCTGGCCCATGCCAATGCACCCATTGCATCCAGCCTGATGGATACGTGCACCGGCATGGATCAGCTTCTGCAGATAACCTTCTGATGTGATATGTTCAAGAATCTGCCTTGATGCCGGATTAATATCCAGAGAAACCCGTTCATGAACCAGTTTTTCATCAACAATAATGGCAACAATAGCCAGGTCGCGAAAACCCGGATTTGCTGATGATCCGATATAGGACTGATAAATCTCTCTGCCTGCTACTTCAGTGACAGGTACAACATTCCCGGGACTGCCGGGCAGGGCTATTAAAGGTTCAACCGATGACAGGTCAATCTGTTCATTGATGTCATAGAATGCATCACTGTCAGCAATAATTTCAGTAAAGACACCGCTTCGCTCATGCATATCCAGAAAGGTTTTAACCGCATTGTCTGAAGGAAAGACTGATGTTGTGGCCCCGAGTTCAGCACCCATATTTGCTATTACGTGCCTGTCCATTGCGGTCAGGCATTCAAGGCCCGGACCATAATATTCAATTATTTTCCCTTTACCGCCCGATACTCCATGACGTCTGAGCATTTCGAGAATGACATCTTTTGCACTGACCCATTCAGGCAATTTACCGGTCAGCCTTACTCCCATGATTTCAGGCATTCGGACGAAAAACGGTTCACCAGCCATGGCCATGGCCACTTCAAGGCCTCCAGCTCCAAAGGCAAGCATGCCCAGTGAGCCTGCAGAGCAGGTGTGGCTGTCCGATCCAAGGAGTGTTTTGCCCGGTACTCCAAGATTCTCCATATGCACAGGATGGCTGACCCCGTTACCAGGCCTGCTGAACCATACACCGAATTTTTTACAGGCGCTTGCGAGAAATAGATGATCGTCCGGATTTTTATGATCCATCTGGAGAAGGTTGTGGTCTACATATTGAGCTGAAACTTCTGTTCGGACGCGGGGGACCTTCATCGCCTCGAATTCCAGCATTACAAGCGTACCGGTTGCATCCTGGGTCAGCGTCTGGTCTATCCTGAGACCGATCTCTTCTCCTTTTTTCATCTGCCCGCTTATAATGTGGGATCCTATCAGCTTTTGAGTAACATTTTTTCCCATAGTACTTCCCCAAAACAGATATAAATATAACAAAGGGTATTTTTATCAATTATATCCTATATTATTCAATATCATTATGATTTATATCATTTTTTAATAACTGGACAACCAGCACAATAAACTATATATTTATATTAATTGGATAACCGGATTACATAACAAATAAATCCATATTCAGCAATAAATAAAACTATGAAAACATCTGATCTGATAGTCAAAGCCCTTGAAAATGAAGGGGTAAAATATATTTTCGGCATTCCTGGCGAGGAGAACCTCGACCTTCTGAATTCACTGAAAAACTCAAGTATAAAACTGATTCTCACCCGTCATGAGCAGGGGGCCGGATTTATGGCAGCAACCTACGGCCGTCTGACCGGCTTGCCCGGAGTATGTCTTGCTACATTAGGCCCGGGCGCAACGAACCTTGTTACTCCTGCAGCCTTTGCCCAGCTTGGGGGTATGCCGATGATCATGATAACCGGTCAAAAGCCGATCACAAAGAGCAAGCAGGGCCGTTTCCAGATAGTAAATGTTGTTGAAATGATGCATCCTCTGACAAAACTGTCGAAACAGGTGGTACATGGCCACACGGTTACCTCATTGATAAGGGAGGCCTTCAGGCTTGCAGTGGAAGAAAGGCCCGGAGCCATACATATTGAATTACCTGAAGACATTGCAGGTGCAGATTCCGACGCACAGATCTATCAGAAATCCAATTACCAGAGGCCCATCGCTGACAGCCAGTCCATAAAAGATGCTGTCGCTAAAATACACACTGCCAAATCTCCGATGATACTTTTAGGTGCCGGGGCCAACAGAAAGAGCACCCGCGATGCGGTAAGAAATCTCATCGAAAAAACAGGAATTCCTTTTTTTACTACTCAGCTTGGAAAAGGTGTAGTTGATGAGCGCTCTCCTCTGTGTCTCGGTACAGCCGCTCTCTCTGCAAATGACTGTGTTCATTCA
>CALZMZ010000113.1 GCA_945788685.1 Thermodesulfovibrionia bacterium
TCTTTGGGATCAAGACCTTCTGCCATATCATACTGGTCCTCTGCCAGCTTATCACGCTTTTCCTCATGATAAGCCTTACCCAGATAACTGCGGATAATTGAATTGCCCGGATCGAGACTTGCAGCAATCTCCATGTTCTCACGACCATCTTTCAGTTTACCTTCCCTTATCTGTGCTAATCCAAGCCCCAGTCTCGGGAGAGGATCGGCCTGATCCAGCTTGACCGCCTCGTTAAAAGTTTCAATAGCCTGATCTGTTTTAACCTGCATCAGATAAGCAAATCCCAGTACTGTCTGCGTGCGTGAAAGATTGGGATTTAATGAAACGGCCTTGCGGGCGGAATACAATGCCTTATCAAGTTCCTGAAATGACTGCCGGAGTTCCGCGAGCCGGGCCCATGCAAGGCTGTTGCCGGGCTCAAGCTCTACCGCCTTCTGAATGCTTGCCAGGGCCTTATTCAGATCAAAACCGGCCTGATAGGAATAGGACGATGCAATGTGCGCTGCGGCTGAATCAGGTCCTGCCTCAACAGCTTTATTCGCGAGGCCCATTGCCTTTTCCTTTTCATTCTGTACCACGGCAATAAGTGACTGGAGCGCCAATGCATCGCTGTTGTCCGTTTGTATAGTAAGGGCCTGAGTGATGTCCTTCAGCGCCTCATCAACACGACCAACGGTAAGCAATAATGACGCCCTGTATGTATAAAAATCAGGATCAGAAACCCTGTCCGTTACCTTATCCAGAACTGATAATGCGTTTGCAATATCTCCCTGCCGGTAAAACTCTTCCGATTCAAC
The DNA here is from genome assembly GCA_945788685.1 of Thermodesulfovibrionia bacterium. GTDB lineage: Bacteria > Nitrospirota > Thermodesulfovibrionia > UBA6902 > UBA6902 > CALZJD01. The sequence continues at coordinate 798 of CALZMZ010000113.1, forward strand.
TACAGCAGTCCTCCAGCCGGGGTCATCAGCAGAAGTATCCGGAACATGAATATCGAGAACCGGCGGGTAATAAAGCGCCCAATGGACCGCATCCCCGGGTCTTATCGCAACATGAGGTGCAGGTGCCTGCCCTTTCCGGGCAATTGCGGACAGACCGCTTAACAGCTCGAGACTCCCCTCCTGATTTGCTGCCAGAACTCTCCCTTCATATACCGTCATGACTGTATGATCCTTATACACCCTTACCAGAAATTCAGTGCCTTCAACATTACCGTTTACAAACGGAGTACTGACTTTTAACGTCCGCGGAACGCGGCTGATAAAATGTACGGCACCGGTAATAATATCGAGGACAGAAGTCTTCTTTTTTTCCACCTGAGTAAATGTGATTGTCGTGTTCTGATCAAGGCGGATAACTGTATCATTTATGAGAACCATTGCAGCCCTGCTCTTTTCCTGCACCCGTATCATGTCTCCGGTGCAAAATGTATTATTCATTTCAACAGGGGTCCACTGATTATCATCTTTTGTTCGTGCATGCACCTCACCCTGGACTGAGACGGCTTTAGCTATCCATTCGGTGCATGTTTCTGCAGCTGCAGCATCATTGTGAACTGATACAGTGAACATACTGAAAGCAATCAGAATAAGAAAATAAGCTCTGCTATGATTCATTCATCCTCCTCCATAGTTATATCAATTTAAATGCCAGACTCTATTCATAGTGATTGAAAGGTGTAAGTACTTTAATTAACTGTAATTTAACAATATTTTTTGTTGCTGGCTGTCCAGGGTTAAGTCCAACATGTAAACGTTGTTTGCTTACATACATATAAAATATATGAAAATGATTAAAAATTAAGTGGTTAATACGTGCATATCCCGTTTACAATAAATTGTATTGTTTACCTCTATTTATTATCCAGACGGACTATGGCATCCCCTGAAAATTCAGGGGGATTTTCTCTATATATTTCAGACAGCTTTTTATAATAATTCGAAGGCCCGTCTTCTCCGAATTGATGAATAATCTGTTTAAATTTATTTACTGCTTTTGCCCATGACTGCCGCGTAAAATCGTCCAGCGCCTCCGAAAAGATAGAGCACATGTCAGTTTGGCGCTGTGTACACTCTTCCCTTAAGCATATCAACTCGTGCAATACAAGAGACTCTGATTTTCCCTTCACCAGGAACGTGCCGAGTTTTCTTGAAAGGAAACCGTTAACCTGATTCAATACCTCATCAGAAAACAATATCCTTGTTCCTAATATTTTGTTCAGCCCCTCTATCCGTGTAGCGGTATTTACTGGGTCCCCGAGAGGCCGCCATTCATATCGGCCTGCGCCGCCTATATTACCGAGATATATTTCCCCGTAATGCAGGCCGATACGGGTAGGAAGCTGCACCTCTTTTAACGAGTCATCGAATGTTAAAGACCGGTTGAATTGGTCTACTGCCCTGACAATATCAAGCGAAGCAAGGGAGGCCTGCCTCCTGAGAGAAGAGTCAGGATTTAACCATAGTGCTAAAACAGAATCTGCTACAACATTTGAAATTACTCCGTCACGTCCTTTTATTGACTGAAAAATAACTTCAAAGTATTTATTCATAAAACTGCCGAGTTTGTCCGGCTCTTTCTTAAAGGCCTCGGACAGGCGTGTATATTGTTCAGCATCCGTAGATAATATAATTGCGGAAGAAACCTGGCTGCTCATTTTGATGTCTGTAATATTTTTTGAGATGTTATCAATGACGTTGTCCGGGAGATAATAACTGAATGCCATTCTGACATTTTGACGCTCTTTACTTGTTTCCTGATATTTCCATGCAATTGAACCTATGAAGGAAAGAGGAACCTGGAAAAATAAAGGAATGACGAGCGGATACCAGATACCGGCTGTGGTAAATTGATACATTGCCATGACGCTATAGAGAGCAGTAATTCCAACAACACTGATAAAGGCAATGACATTCGAAAAAAACAGGCAAAAAATACCCACAGCCATTCCCCAAAAGAATATGATAATTATATTCTTATTAAAAGACAGCGGCATAACATGCATATTTTCTAAAAGATTTGCAAATGCAGTTGCGGCAATTTCAACGCCACTAATATCTGTACCGCTTGGTTGAGAAAAAACTGTATAATACCCGTCACTCTGCTCAGGTTGGAATGATTCTGCTTCACCGATAAAAACTGCCTTATTTTTGAAATCGATCTTATCCTGATTATCAGGAATTTCATACCCGAGCTGTAGGACCTTGTAATAGGGAACAGTTGTAATTGAATGAGGCGGGCCATAAAAGTTCAGGTATCTGCTTGAAGAACTCTGGTACATGTTTACCATTGATTTGAGAATATGGCGTTTGTGTGAGTTACGGGACAATTCTTCAGAATCGCGGACTTCTCTTAATATATTTTTTGATATATTTGGATTACTTTCAAAGACATCTCTCAGACCTTTCATGACATGAATAATATTCCTGTTGTCAATTACATCATCTTTGTTATGTGGTAAATTCTTTGATTCAGCTGGAATGAATCTATCAAGCAGTTTGATGAATTCTTCATAGTAATCAATTGTAAATAATTGAAAAACGGTCACAGGTAAAGTCGGTGTGTCCCCGGCTGTTGTCTTGAATGTCCAGTATTGACTGATTTTCACCGGAACTTTTGGAACCGGAAAAGGGGCCGCGGCAACTGCTGACTCCAGTAAAGGAGAGATTGGCGGTGCAAGTTTTTCAATTCTTAATTCCCCGGTAGGCAATCCTTTTTCGTTTCTTAATATTAGCTGTTCACTTTTAATAGACTGGACAAGAACGATGTTCCCTGCATTACGAATGGAATCTGCAAATAATCGGTCATCATTTGTTGAACGGGATTCATTGAAAAAAATATCAAAGGCGATTACTTTGGCCCCTTCTCCGGCTAATTTATTTACGACCTTGGCATGCAGTGAATGAGGAAATTTTTCTGCATCACGCGGCAGGTCCAGTTTATCAAAAGATGTCTTATCAAGGTTCACAATAATGACATCTTGAGGTGTTTGTCGCGATCCTCTTAAAGTAAACAATAGGTCCAAACCTAAGGTTTCTTCAAGTTCATGGAATACTGGAATAAAAAAGACAACAAGCCCGCAACTGCCAATAATTACACCCCAAATCATGGCTTTAGACAGTTGCGACATAATATTAATCCTTAAGTTTAAGAGGCAAAACTATAACAGCAATATAAGACTATCGGGTATTCAGATTTTTGCTGAGAAAATGTAAAAGAATAAGATCGATTTGTTCCCATTTCATCCCTGCCAATCCTTAAATTAACAAAATAAGGATTTATAATATTAGGGATAAATTAGCTTGAGAATAAAGGAATATAATGAGGTTCATTAGACTCCACCCCCTCTCTAAGTCCTTAAATCTAACATAAACTATATGAATCGTCTAATTAATAATATTAATTGAGTACATAAGACTAACTTATACTTACATAATATGATTTTTAAAATAATAATAAAAAGCTGCAATTCATAGCTTAAATTTACCAATTATAAAGTAGTTATTTGAGCAAATTATAATAATCTTTGAAGTTAATAACTGCGTTACCAACAATTACATTGTGTTTTTACCGGAATTCTGTTAGGATTTTACGTTGATTTTAAACCAGTTATACTGCGTTTATTAAACACTTATGGAAGATAGAGAAGCCAAATCAATTATAGAGTCACTTCTGTTTATCTCTGGAGAGCCCATGACTATTGACTCTATAAAGAAGATAACTGAAATAGATAAAAAGAGGATTGATGCTCTTGTTAAAGAACTGATATCTGACTATTCACTCAGAAATGCCGGACTTTTAATTATCGAGGTCGCAGAAGGAGTGCAGATGGTGACAAACCCTGCATCTTCTCCTTATATTAAAAAGCTCATATCAACTGCGGTTCCTACCAAGCTATCTCAGCCTTCAATTGAGACCCTGTCGATTATTGCCTACAAGCAGCCTATTATCAAGGCAGAGATCGAGGCAATCAGGGGAGTTAATTCGGATGGAGTGGTAAAAACCCTTCTTGAACGGAGACTGTTAAAAATCCTGGGCAGAAAAGAAGTGCCGGGCAGGCCTCTTATGTATGGTACGACAAAGGAATTCCTGCAATACTTCGGACTGAAGGACCTTACCGAACTTCCCACATTAAAGGAACTTTCGGATGTTGAAGTCCCGGACATTCCTGAAACGTTAGATGGAGCAGATGATGAGTCACAAGCTCGGGAGCATGCGGACACCGATTCAGATGAATCTTCTGAAGTTCAATCCCTGGCAGAAGCCGATAGTGAAGTTCCTGCGGATGATTCTTATGAGAAAACTGCAGAGCATACCGAATCTGACACTGAAGAAGTTATTGAAGAAGCAGAGGAAAAGGTTGATTAAAATTCAGTATCAGACGTTCAATATTTTCATGCCTTTGCCTATGGTGACCGCTGTTTTCATGGCTTTCCAGGTAAAGTCCTTGGCCTTGATAAAGGCCTCCTTGATCTCGTAATCAAGGGCGAGGCAGGCAGTTACTGCTGAAGAGAATACACACCCTGTGCCGTGAAATTCGCCTTCAATCCGGTCCTGTTCCAGCGACAGAAAGTCTGAACCGTCAAAGAGTATATCGATTGCTTTCCCCTTAAGATGTCCTCCTGTAATAATAACTGCTTCCGGTCCAGATTGGAGCAGCTCAATAGCGGCCTTTTTCATATCATCTTCATTTTTCATCTCAAGACCTGTCAGGACAGACGCCTCATTCATATTAGGGATTATAACTTTTGCGATCGGGAATAAATGCTCTTTCATGGCTTCAAGAACACCTTCCTCCATTAAGGACGCACCGGAAGTTGAAGCCCGGACAGGATCAATGACAAGATTGCCAAGATTATAAGTTTTTACCTTCTCAGATACTATCGTTACTATCTCCGGGGAAAACAACATGCCTGTTTTAAATGCATCAGGATGACTGTCTATAAGAAGGGTATCTATTTGAGAAGAGAAAAATTTCGGGTCTATCTCTTTTACTTGCGTAACAACATGTGTATTCTGGGCAGTAAGCGCAGCAGGTATGCTGATTCCGTACACACCCATCGCCTGAAATGTCTTTAAATCCGCCTGAAAACCGGCACCGCCAGTAGGGTCAGAGCCTGCTATGGTCAGGGCTATTTTCTGTTTATTCATGAAAAGACTATATCAACTTGTTTATAATATTTCAAATTTGTAAAAACAGCTATAAGCGGTCAGCTATCAGCATTTAGCTACTAACAATAAATAACGAATGACGAATGGAAGAAGAACTTATTGAAGTAGTAACAGAAGAGGGTGAGGTTATAAAAGTCGTATCTCGTTCCGAGATTCATGGTGATCCAACGTTACTTCATAAGGTTGTGCACGTTCTTGTCTTTAACAGCAGAGATGAGCTGCTTTTGCAGAAGAGGTCGATGAGTAAAGATGTGGCCCCGGGTAAATGGGACACCTCTGTTGGCGGACATGTTAATGCGGGTGAATCCCTTGAAGATGCGGTACTGCGTGAGATGGAGGAAGAACTCTGCATTAAGGGAGATGTTCCACAATATCTTTATTCCTACATCCATTCAAATCCCTTTGAGACCGAGCTTGTTTACACGTACAAAAGCGTATATGATGGTGAGATAATCTATCAACAGGACGAGATAGATGAAGTTCGCCCCTGGAGTATGGATGAGATAAAGCAGAACATTGGCAGCGGGACTATGAGTGATAACTTTGAGCATGAAATTGAGACGTATGTAAAGTATAAGGATTCAAGGGGTCAAGGGGCTGAGGGTTCAAGGACAAAATAATAACATGCTTTCTATTTATACCTGAAAGCCAAACCCTGTTTTAATATGATTATAGACCAGTACTCATTTGGCAATATAACAATTAACGGAAAAAGCTATTCCAAAGATGTGATTATATTTCCTGATCATGTTTTTTCTCCTTGGTGGAGAGGGGAGGGGCATCTGCTTCAGATCGATGACCTTGTTGAAGTAGTGAAGACTGATATCAACGAACTTATTATAGGAACAGGATATTACGGGAGCATGAAAGTGCCTTCAGATGTAATAGAGTTTTTAAAAGATAAAGGAATAACAACCAGTATAAATAAAACACCGGATGCTGTTTACGTTTTTAACAGGACAATTTCAGAAAGGGCAGCGATTGCTGCCCTGCATCTTACATGCTGATCTTTTAATATAGTTCAATAATAGTTCAAAGATTGTTCAATGATTGTCTACTATTGATCTACTGTTGAACGATCATCTTACCTGTCTTCAGGCAATTTATAGTCAGTCCCTGCAAACTGTATATTCGCAGCGTCCTCACTTCTTGGAGGTGAGACTGCATGAACTCCTCCGCATTTCGGGCATTTACCCACAAATTTTGTGAGCATAAATGACTCACCGCATCCCTGGCATTTTGCATTTAATCCTCCGTTAGGAATGGGCATGTCTTTGATTGCTCCGTCATGAGCACCGTATACGAACTCAACAAGCTCTTTTCCTTCAGAAAAAGGACCTGCTCCGCTACTGCAACTACCGCATTCTCCCATTTAATACCTCCTTAAATGATTCTATAAATTAAAAGTTCAGGAACAATATTGATTATATCAGTGTATAAACTTCCCCGAGTTTCATGTGTTACTCCTTAAATCATTCTACATGAAGAATAAAATTAATTTTATGATCTATGTCATGAAGGTATCAATTGATTGGTGTTTCGTTGCACGCTCTGATTGTCTGTCTATCATTCCAGCAGACTGCCTCCAGGTAGGCAGGTCTTTAAGCTTAAATCCAGTTTTACTATTTTCTGGATGCCCGATTACAGATTTCGGGCATGACAAGAAATACAATAATCAATTTGCACATGGACGCTAATCAGTGTTTCCGGATGATAACTCCAATCCCTGAAGTTTTATTGAAATAAAGACGATATAAAGACAAGACGGTATGATGAATGCAAACCTGATAATGATGAGGTAGTGCATGAACAAAGACAAAATGCCGGACATTATTGAAAACTCTGTTGTGGACAGAGTGCTCCCTTTGAAATCCACGCTTATTGATATGTCAAACCCAGCTGAAACCACAACCGGAAAATCAGAATCTCCGGATGATGATGTGCGGAGTCTTATTGGCGAAGTTTATGCGGGATGATGATTCCGTTGTCCGTGATCCTGCGTCCGTTACAATAACCTATCACCCCTAACCTTCATTTATCATCAATGTCAATTCTCCGAGCATGTATCCATAATTTCCCATTTCATTGTCATACCAGCCGTAGATCACTGCCTGGGTCAGAGGAATAGAGACTTCACTTCCCTTTAATCCCTGGATCTGGTCTTTATTAATACCGCACAACCTCTCAACATCAAGGGTCACCTCTGCAGTACGGGTGTGGGTCTCATTAGCTTCAATAATGGCAGCAGCCTTTGGCATGGCGATAATATCGCAGGAGACATTCTGATTATCTGAATATGCCAGGTAACTCCCGGGTCTGGCTGCAGCCTTTTTTAACATATCATTAATGACCTGCCGGTTGATCGATGACTTTGATTCATCTTCCTGTATATTTACCGTGAGAATAATCAATGATCCGGTGGTAATGGGTACCCTTACAGACTCTGCCATGAAGCCTATCTGCTTCATTTCAGGGAGTACAAGGGCAAGTGTTTTTGCGGCCCCTGTTGTGGTAAGGATTATATTGTTCAGAATGCTTCTGTCTTTTCTGAGATCTG
>CALZMZ010000114.1:0-12216 GCA_945788685.1 Thermodesulfovibrionia bacterium
CAGTCCACAAATGAGGAACTCCAGTCCACAAACGAGGAAATGGAGACATCCAAGGAAGAGCTGCAGTCCACGAATGAGGAGCTTGAAACGGTGAACTCCGAGCTTCAGAGCAAAGTGGAAGAACTCTCGCGTTCGAACAATGACCTCAACAACCTGCTGGCCAGCACTGATATAGGGACCATATTCCTGGACACTGATCTCAATATCAGCCGCTTCACACCTTCAAGTACCAGATTATACAACCTTATTCAGAGTGACATGGGAAGGCCCATAACCGACATTACATCTAAAACCGGATATCATGATATTTCAAAAGACTCACAGCATGTTCTTGATTCATTGATGACGATAGAGAAAGAATTAGTGACCAGGGATAATGACTGGTTCCAGATGCGCATTATGCCTTACAGGACAGTGGATAATGTAATTGACGGCATCGTCATAACGTTCATGGACATCTCCATTCTCAAAAAATCGGAAGAGTTGCGCCGCCTGGCCACGGTCGTCAGGGACTCCAACGATGCCATAACTGTTCAGACTTTGGATGGGACTATCCAGACATGGAACAAAGGAGCTGAAGCCATGTACGGCTACACAGAACAGGAGGCCCTTACAATGAAAATAAAGCAATTGGTGCCCCCGGAGTCCAGGAGAGAATACCTCGATATGATAAAGAAAATAGGCTCAGGGAAAGATATCAAATCATTCAAGACAACGCGTCTCACAAAAAGCGGACAGGCGCTTAAAATATGGCTTACCGTTACCAAACTCGTTGACAAGACAGGCAACATCACTTCTGTTGCAACAACCGAACGGGACATTACCGGGGGCGAGATTTAAATGAATAATATACATACTGACTACAGGAAATAATAATGGCAAAAAAGCCCGTAAATAATAAAAAAACCAGCGACCTTCGAAAACAGGCGGAAAAAAAGCTGCGGAAGCTGGCATCAAAACCACTTCATGAATTATCCGCTTCTGATTCTCATAAACTGATTCACGAACTTCAGGTCCATCAGATAGAACTTGACATGCAGAACGAAGAGCTGCGGGATTCCCAGGACCATCTCGAAGAGTCGCGTAGCAAATATGCTGACCTCTATGACTTTGCACCGGTCGGGTATATAACATTAGACAAAAATGGACTGGTCATGGAGGCAAATCTTACCGCTGCTGACCATTTGAATATTGATCGCAGTAAAATCATTAAAAAACCATTTTCCCGATTTGTTCATAAGGAAGATCAGGATGTATTTTTTCTGCACCGGCGGAATGTATTTAAATTAAAGACCCGGCTGACCTGTGAACTGACGTTGATGAGAAATGACAAATCCGGATTTTATGCACAGCTGGTAAGCACAGCTGTCAAAGACAGCAAAGGCAAGTATACCCTGATGACGACAGCGGTGATGAACATTTCCGAGCGCAGACTGGCAGAGATGTCGCTTAAAGACTCAGAGGAAAGATGGCGCTCAATGACTGAAAATTCACCGGATTACATATTGACCCTGGACAGGGACGCCAACATACAGTTTATTAATCGTACCGTCCCTGAGTTGGATAAAAACGACGTAATTGGCACATCAATTTACAAATATGTTCATGAGGAAAGCAAAGCTGTGATGAAGAAATGTTTTGAGCATGTATTTAAAACCGGGACACCGGGCGTGTTTGAAATCGAACGTATAGATGCAGATGGTATAAAGAGAACCTATGAATCGCGGGTTGGTTCGATAACAAATTCTGGCAAGATAGTAGCCTTGACTGTAAGTAGTACAGATATCACGGAACGAAAGAATATCGAATCCGAGTTGCATGAAGCCCGTAGTCGGCTGGAAGAACGTGTCAGACAAAGAACAGCGGAGCTTGAGAAAACAAATGAAGCATTATCAGCTGAAATTCTCGAACGTCAGAGAATAACAAAGGAACTCCATGAAAAAAACATTGCCCTGAAAGTATTGCTGAAGCAGAGGGAGGAAGACAGGGTTGATATGGAACAGAATATATTGTCCAATATACATTCTCTGGTTCAGCCCTACGTGGACAAAATGAAAAACAACAAAACACTGAAAGATGAACTTGCCTATCTTCATATCATTGAATCAAATTTAAACGAGATAGTTTCTCCGTTTTCAAATAAATTATCGTCCGCATATATGAATTTCAGCCCAAGAGAGATTCAGGTCGCAAACCTGATTAAAGAGGGCAGGCAGGACAAGGATATCATGGCGCTCTTGAGTATTTCCTTTGAGACGGTGAAGACACACAGGCAGAACATCAGGAAAAAACTGGGTATTTATGGTAAAAACACCAACCTGAAGACCACGTTAATGGCCATTATAAATTAGCTATTTAATATCCCACTTAGATAGCTAAATATTACCCCTTATTAAATCTTGCAAAATCTTATAAGCTTTTAAATACAACCTTGTTATTCATTAGTACCCGAGAGCTTATGAAAAAGAGAATATTTAACAGGATGTCTATTTCTACAGATACCCCAGTAAAGATTTTCCATGACGGTGACATATATGAAGGTAAAGTGTCCAATATTTCAAACAATGGCTTATACATAGAATCAGAGTCGCACATTCAATTGAATTCAAGGCTTTTAATGCTTCATCCATTTAAATCCAGAATGGAATTACGCATTCCTCTGCAAGAGAAAGATCTGAAAGTGTCCGTAAAAGTGAAAAGATTGAAGCAGAACGATGATTGTCAGGGCATAGCTGTTGAAGTCATAAACCCTGAAATAGACTATTTGGAATTTGTGGAAAATTTCAGGATGCATCTTGAACATGCTCACAACTTGAACCTATCTCAATATAAAGATATTGTTCCTGTCATACCCTCAGGTCGTAAGCGGGTATCCAGATAGCCTAGAAAAACCTGGGTTCCCCGATCAAGTCGGAGAATGACAATGGATGTTTTCATTATAAAAACATATTTTGAGATAGCTTCTAGTCATATTGTTATTTTATTATGACATATAAATAATTGACGGGACTTCTTAGCAGGAAGATTATAGTCTTTCAAAAAGGAAAAACCTTCATTATCTGTGTTGGGACATGGCTGAGTTATTTAATTAGGGTTCCTTCAAAGAAGTAATTTGCCGCTGAAAGGGTCTATGTAATGTCGATATCTATTGATAATGAAATTGTTAAAGACACATCCAGATGTCCATCCGGCTTTTATTGCCTGACAAATATTAAGAATCACAGGTGTTTTCAGGGGATGCGCATGTGCTCTGTTAAAAGTGTTGCAGAAGGTGTCCTGCTTGTTGATTGTCCTGAAAATCTGAATTGTCCCTATAAATCAGGGAATGGGTCCGGTAATATGTGCAGTTGCCCGACCAGACTTGAAATTTACAATCAGACAAAAGGCTGAACTGTGGTAGTTGATCATTATAGTTATGAAAAAACAGACTGAAAGACAGAAAGGTCCCTCCACTCTTCGAGAACAGGCTGAGAATAAACTCAAAGCGAGGCTTGATATCATAGGCTCCCTGCCTGATACGGAAGTGAGAAAATTGGCATTTGAACTGGAAGTCCATCAGATCGAACTTGAAATACAAAATGAAGAACTTCGAAAAACCCATGAGAAGCTTGAAAAGTCCCGTACAAAGTATGCCGACCTTTATGACTTTTCCCCAACCGGATATTTTACCCTGGATACATACGGCCTGATTCTTCAGGCAAACCTTACCGGAGCAGGACAAATAGGCATTAGACGAAACCACTTGACCAGAAAACCATTTGCCGGTTTTTTACGTAAAGATGACCGGGACCGTTTTTATCTTCACATAAAGACTATCCTCAAATCAAAGTCTCCAAAAAGCATTGATGTGACGATAATGAGAACAGCCGGAGGTGAATTGCATACCCGCCTTGAATGCCTGCCAATAATTGACACTAAGGGACATATCACTCAAATCCGGACTTCATTAACTGATATCAGCGAATACAAAAGGGTGGAACGGTTATTAATACTGGCGGAAGATGAATGGGACCGCACCTTTGACACAATCCCTGATATCGTCATGGTCACGGACAAGAAATTCCGGATAAAAAAAGTGAACAGGGCACTGGCAGACAGACTGGGAGTCAAGCGGGATGACCTGATCGGCCAATGCTGCCATGAAGTAATTCACGGGACAGACAGTCCCCCATCTCATTGCCCTCATGCGCAAACGATAACCAATGGTCAAGAGAATATATCAGAAATATTTGAAGACAACCTGAATGACCATTTCATATTGAGTTCCAGTCCTATTTACGACTCTGAAGGAAATATTACGGGTGCGGTCGAAGTCTTCCGTGATATAAGCACCCGCAAGAAAATGGAAGAGCAGTTAAAAGCCACATCCATGACCGATGAACTGACCGGACTTTTGAACCGGCGGGGCTTCCTGGCACTTTCAGAACAGCAACACAAACTGGCGGACCGCTCAAAGAGGAGACTGGCACTCCTTTATCTCGACTTGAACGACATGAAAAAAATAAATGATGAATTTGGCCATGAAGCAGGCGATCTGGCATTAGTGGATACAGCCGGGATATTGAAAAAATCATTTCGTGGATCAGACTTAATTTCCCGTATCGGCGGTGATGAATTCTCGATACTCCTGACAGAACCTCCTGAAACAGATATTGAAAATATAATCATCAATAATGTTCGGGACAATCTGAAAGCTTTCAATAAAAAAAGCAGACGGAAGTATAAACTGTCATTCAGCCTGGGATTTGCTCATTTCGATCCTGATCGCCGCTGTTCAATAGGAGAACTTATAAAGCGTGCTGATGCTTCCATGTATGAGGACAAAAAAAGGTATATAAATAATGGTACTTTGCCAGCATTGAATGGGGAAAAACCGGAAAAGCGCAAACATAATCGAATTCAGACCGGCGATATATGCCGGGTTGAAATTGGAGCTTCAGCAACAGCAGATGTGAAAGACATAAGTTACAGCGGTATCTGCCTTACAAATCTGAAACAGCTTACTACCGGAAAATCTCATAAGTTCACCCTCTTCTGTGGAGATAAGAAAGTCCCGGCAAAAGGTACAGTCGTATGGACACGCTTGGCAGACCCGGAAAAATATGAGGCAGGATTCAGGTTCATCGGTCTGACTCATAAAAATACTCTATTATTGGAAACAATGTTACCCGGTCTTAAAAAACAATAACCGGGGAATCCGTTATTCATATTTTGCTTGACTCAATTTATTGTTATCAATTATTCTTTAATATAAGTCTACCGGGTTTCTTTCATCTCACTCATCCCTTATCGGGGCATAATTGTTATGGGTAAACAGACGGAAAAAAAGAAGACATCCTCCACTCTCCGCAATAAGGCAGAAGCGAGACTGAGAAAGCAGGCCGGAAAGACGCTCCGCGAAATGTCCACTGATGATTCCCACAGTTTCATCCACGAGCTTCAGGTCCACCAGATAGAACTTGAAATGCAGAACGAAGAGCTTCGCATCGCGCAGGAGTCACTGGAAGATTCACGCAGCAGGTATTCCGACCTGTACGATTTTGCTCCTGTCGGATATTTTACTATAGATAAACACGGTCTGATACTTGAAGCAAACATGACCGGCGCAGAGCAATTGGATATTGAAAGAAGATTTTTAATCAAAAAGCCATTTTCCCGGTTTATTCACAAAGATGATGCAGATGTATATTATTTGCACCGCCGGGAGGTTATGAAATCAGAGAAACGGAAGACCTGCGAAGTCAGGATGAAGAGAAGCGACAAAACAGAGTTTTATGCACAGCTTGTAAGCACTGCCATAATGGACGAAAGTGGCAATACGTTGATCAGATCTGCTGTGATGAACATCTCCGACCGTATGAAATTGAAAGAAGAGTTGATGATAAAGCAGCGCCTGAATAAACTTTTAATTGACAGCCTTCCGCATTCTGCGATGCTTATCCGCAAAGACAGGACAATCATTGCTGCAAACAAAATGGCAGAGGAAGCCGGAGCCATATATGGGACACATATTGGGTACCTCTTGATGAAGAGACATATCTCCATTATGCCATAGACATTACCGATCGTAAGAAAGCAGATGATGAGTTGCAAAGACACCGTGAACAACTTATGGAGTTGGTCGATGACCGCACTTCAGAACTCCGGAAGATCAATGAAGAGCTTGAAAGTGAAATCGCTGAACGTACGCGTGTTGAAGCAGAGTCAATTCATACAAGCCATCTGGTGGCATTAGGGGAACTGGCTGCCGGTGTCGCACATGAAATCAATAACCCGATTAATGGAATAATCAACTATGCCCAGATGCTGGCCAATAAAAGCCCGCAGGGAAGCAGAGAGCATGATGTTTCCTGTCGGGTCATCAAGGAAGGCGACCGTATTGCTAATATAGTCAGCAGTCTTCTCTCATTTGCCCGGGCTGTTAATACAGCAAAAGAGCGCGTCCGTATCACGGATATAATGTCTGAGTCAATAGCGCTGACACAGGCACAGATCAGAAACGACGGGATACACCTTAATATTGATATACCCGAGAGTATTCCCGCAATTTTTGGTCAAATGCAGCAGATTGAACAGGTCTTTCTGAATATAATAAGTAATGCCCGGCATGCCCTCAACCAGAAATATCCGGGAGCAGATGAAAACAAGATACTTAACATTACTGCAAAAGAAGTCTCTGTACAAAATCAATCATATGTTCAGATGTCATTTTATGATTCAGGACACGGGATTCCGGCCTCATTACTTGATAAGATAATGAACCCGTTTTTTACCAGCAAACCACGTGGTGTGGGAACAGGATTAGGTCTGAGTATCAGCCACGGTATTATAAATGATCATGATGGCAGGATTAATGTGGACAGTGTTGAGGGCAAATATACAGAAATAATAATAGAGCTGCCTGCCTTCCGTTAGCATAATTCTGGAATCTGACTGATACATGAAAATCACTTCTGATTTGATAGTATAAACATTCTCTGGATTATGCAATTATGATTATTTATGTTATTTATTAATAATATTCATAAGGAGCACTTTATACATTGCCAAAAAAGATTGAACAACCAACAATAATTGAGGCAACCGGTAATAAGCCAAAAATTATTAAAGAGTTCATAGGACGGGTAAACTCCGAAACAAATGATGTAAGCATTGCCCGCATGAAAAGTCCTTCCGGCTGGCAGGAACCCGGTCAGAGACCTGAATTTGATGAATATACAATAGTCTTAAGCGGAATGCTTCGGGTAGAATCGAACGCCGGAACCCTGGATATACAAGCGGGAGAGGCCGTTATGGTAAAGGCTCATGAGTGGGTGCGTTACAGTACCCCTGAAAATGATGGTGCAGAATATATAGCTGTCTGCTTACCGGCCTTTTCTCCGGACACTGTCAACAGGGATGAAGAGTAAATAAATATAGTATAGAGCAGGGATTTTATTTTACTGAATAGGGGGAAGGATGGGTTATAAGTAATAAGTAATAGGTTATGGGTTAGAGGTTATGGGTAGGAGGGTTGGCCACATACAAGTGCAGGGTTTTATTTCGATACCCCCCCTCAATATCAATTAATTACTTATTATTTTACTTAACCGGTGGCTTTGCTTTTGAAAAACTGTGATCTATATCAATATGACAATCCTGACAGTTCTTTGCAGCAGCATCGTTTTTAACACACTTAACCTGAGCAATAATTTTTTCAGAACCGGGGAATTGATGTTCATAGCCTTTATGACAGCTTTTACAGAATTGAGCTGATGTCAGGTAATCTGATTTAAGGGTGTCAAATCCATATTCCTCAAAGTGGGAATGCTCATGTTTGTCCCATCCCGGGCCCCAGATGATATTTGCCTTTGCTATGTTATCGGGCACGCCTTTCATCATGTGGCAAATCCGACAATTCAGACTCAACTGAGACAGTTTATCCTGTGCTGTATTATTTTTCCCGTTATCATTGTCGTTTCCGACAATTATTATTAATTCAGCAATATGATCAATCAGACTATCAGATGCACTGCTTACCTGAGGGGCATGACAGGAGAAGCATTTTTTAATGGTACTTCTCGATTCGTTCTTTGCAGACCTGGCAATAGTTGAGTTCACTGCATTTATTACATTGGTATTAATAACAGACCTTGAATGGGAAGAGTGCTCCCAGCTCGGAGCAATATCATCATGACAATATCTGCATTGTGAAGAATCGTACATCGAAATAAGATCATCGATGTTTGAAACAGTAGAGGCAAGTGCAGATTGACCAAACAGAATAGTACATATCACTACAATTAATTTAAACATATGAATCATGACATCTTATCGGCACAATAGAATTATTCTTAAATAGTCAACATTATTTAAAAAATCAATTCCTTATACTATTTAAGAAATGTAGAATTATGGATCAGAGAATACTAGTAAAAGGTAATGGGTCATAGGTTATGGGTGATATGATATAAATCAGGGTAATGCTGATTTGTGAAAGTTAGAATATTAATATGAGTTCAATACGAAAAATTAAACAAATCTCAAAAAGCGTCCCGACTATTGAGGGAGCCGGTGTTCACCTTAAAAGGGCATTCGGAAATAATGATGTGCCCCTGCTGGACCCCTTTCTTCTTCTTGATGATTTTCATTCTGACAATCCTGAAGATTATATACAGGGCTTTCCCTGGCATCCCCACCGTGGTATTGAAACAATCACCTATGTACTTCATGGGGATGTAGAACATGGAGACAGCATGGGCAACAAGGGAGACATATCTTCCGGTGATGTACAGTGGATGACTGCAGGATCAGGGGTTATTCATCAGGAAATGCCAAAGGGAACAGATGAAGGTCTGATGTGGGGGTTTCAGTTATGGGCAAACCTTCCTGCCTCGCAAAAAATGATCGATCCAAAATACAGGGATGTTAAGCAGGACACAATCCCTGAGGTCGTTCTTGACAGCGGAGTAAAGGTTAAAATCATTGCAGGTGTGGTGAACGGAACCAAAGGTCCGGTACAGGACATTGTAATCGATCCTGAGTATCTTGATGTCACTGTTCCCGCAGATATATCATTTTTACATAATACAAAAAAAGGCCATACTGTATTCGCATATATAGTAGACGGATCAGGTCATTTCGATCATCAAAAGGACAAGGTGCTGGCACAGGAAAATCTTGTTATGTATGATGATGGAGATAGTGTGCACATCACATCTTCAGATGGACCGGTCAGATTTCTGCTCATTTCCGGCAAACCCCTTAAAGAGCCTGTTGCATGGTATGGGCCGATTGTGATGAATACTCAGGAAGAGCTGGACAAGGCCTTTGAAGAATACCGGAACGGGACGTTTATTAAATAGGGTGTAGGGGCGAACGGCAGTTCGCCCCTACTTTTTATCTTTTGCAACCGCCAGTTTCTTTTTCATTTCCGAAAGGGTATTAAGTGCTTCAAGCGGCGTCATACTCATTATGTCCAGACCAAGCAGCTCTTTCATAACAGGGTCTGCCTGAGTGGTAAAAAGGTCCAGCTGCCCTGCTCTCTTTTTTTCAGGTGTTTCCCTGTCTTCGGTGTACGCGAGCTTCGGCGCCCCAAGCTCATTAAGCTCTGACTTCTCAAGATTGGCAAGTATCTCCTTGGCCCTGCTGATCGTCTCTCCGGGAAGACCTGCAAGCCTGGCAACCTGGATGCCGTAACTCTTGTCAGCCCCTCCCTCTTCTATTCTTCTTAAAAATATAATCTCATCGCCCCACTCTTTCACTGCAACATTCAGGTTTCGTATCCCGTCGAGAATGATCGAGAGCTCGGTAAGCTCATGGTAATGGGTAGCAAAGAGTGTCCTTGCTTTAAGCTCTTTTGCAATATATTCAACTACAGCCCAGGCAATGCTGATTCCGTCAAAGGTGCTCGTCCCCCTTCCTTTTGTCAGAACATCCGATGCCCCTATCCTTGTAAAGATCCTGTCCACTATCCCGACCTTTGCCTCCTTCACAGGAACATAGCTTCCAATCTGCGCCATCAGCACTATAAGCGCCACCTGCCTCATGTAGGTTGATTTTCCGGCCATATTAGGCCCGGTGATTATTGAAATATTATTTACACCGGAATCAAGCAAAGCATCGTTGGGAATAAATTTATCACCTGATGACAACCGTTCGATTACAGGATGTCTGCTCTCTGAGATATCAATGACTTTTCCATCATTGACATCAGGTCTCTCATACCCGTACTTCTTTGCTATATGAGCAAAGCTCTGCAAGACATCCAGTTCAGCAATGGCTGATGATATCTTCTGAAGTGTTTCGGTATGGGAAGATATTTTTTCTCTTACTGCGATAAAGACTTCATATTCAAGATTTTTCAGTCTCTCCTCTGCACCAAGGACCCTGGCCTCATATTCCTTTAACTCAGGAGTAATAAATCTTTCCGCATTAACCAGGGTCTGTTTTCTTATATAGTCTTCGGGCACCTGATCAATGTTGGCCTTTGTCACCTCTATGTAATATCCAAATACTTTGTTAAACCCGACCTTCAGGGATGTTATCCCTGTCTTATCTTTTTCCCTTGCCTGAAGTGACGCTATAAAATCCTTACCACTGCTTCTCATCTCCCTCAGTTCATCAATGTCAGGGTTATAACCTTTTTTAATAACTCCGCCTTCCTTAATAGTCATGGGCGGGTTATCATCAATAGCAGATTCAATAAGCGACCGTGCGTCGGATAACGTCTCTATCCTGTCTGACAGCGACTTGACTGTGCTGTTTTCATACTCCTGTAATAACTTCTTAAGTTCCGGAATCTTATCAAGAGAGTTTCCTAAAGCAATCAGGTCTCTTCCGTTTGCCGTACCATTTGATATTTTCAAGGCAAGCCGCTCCATATCATATATCTCATTAAGCAGGCCCTGTATCTTTGACAGTCTGCCTGAGTCTGCCATGAGTACATGCACCGCATCCTGCCTGCCCTTAATCTCCTTTGAATCCAACAACGGATTTAACAGCCATGTCCTGATAAGCCGTCCGCCCATTGGTGTGAAGGTCTCATCCAGGACCCATAGCAAACTCCCCTCTGTATCATTGTTCTGCATATTTCTGGTTATCTCAAGATTTCTCAAAGTCGGAGCATCAAGCAGCATCGTAGACTCACGTCTGAGTACTTTAATATGATTGAACGTCAGATCACCCTTCTGTGTCTCCTCAAGGTAATTCATCAGGGCGCCTGCTGCAGAAATCGCCACGATCATTCCCTCGCAGCCGAACCCGTCCAATGACGCAACCCTGAAATGTTTGATCAGTTTTCTGTATGCCTCGATATAATCAAAGTACCAGTCGTCATAACCGGTCAGATAATACTCTGTAAGATCAGCTAATGCAGCACTTGATTTCAGGCTGAAGGGATACAGGATTTCTTTCGGCATAAACCTGTTGACCTCATCATCCAGTATGCCGTGGGTTTGATACACCATGAACTCGCCTGTAGTCACATCAGCAACAGCAATGCCATAAATATTTTCCTTTTGAAAAAAGCTGAGAATAAAATTGTTCTCTTTGGGATTATCAGGGAGAAATGTCCCGGGAGTCACTACCTTTACTACTTCTCTTTTGACTATCCCCCTGGCCTCCTTCGGGTCTTCAACCTGCTCACAGATAGCCACCTTATAACCTGCCAGCACTAGTTTCGCCATATATGCTTCAGACGTAAAGTGAGGCACCCCGCACATGGGCAGCGGGTCTTTCTTATTTTTGTCTCTTGAAGTCAGCGTTATCTGGAGGACCTTTGAAGCAACAACCGCATCCTGACCGAACATCTCATAGAAATCACCAAGCCGAAAAAAAATAATCGCATCAGGATAATTTCGTTTAATATCCTGGTACTGCTTCATTAAAGGGGTAAGTTCGGGCATTTATTCAGGTTATCGAAGTATTACTGTATATGTTTAGTTGTGATTATTATAGAAACAGGCAATTAGCTTTAAGCGTTAAGCTATAAGCAATAAGCTAATAAAACCCCCGCTATCGCGGGCTTCATAATCGAGAAGCGGCTTTTTGTCTTTAGCTTAGAGCTTAACGCTAATAGCTTATAGCTTTAAGCTGTTAGCATTCAGTTAAAGCGATAAACTAAAAAAGCCCCCCGCTTTCGCGAGATTGATAAACGAGAAGCGGCATTTTGGTCTTTAGCTTAGAGCTTAACGCTAATAGCTTACAGCTTATTAAACTCTCAACTATAACATAATG
>CALZMZ010000114.1:12241-14216 GCA_945788685.1 Thermodesulfovibrionia bacterium
AGATTCGACTATAAGAGAGAAACTGCGCGGATGTGGGACGATGTATTTAAAAACCTGTTTATTCAGCAAGTTAGACGCAGGTTTTATGCGGTTTTTAAGCTTCTCTTAACAGCAAACAGGTTATATAATGCTGTTTATGCAGGAGACTTAAGACTGCTTACATAACTCATATATTGTACCGGAGACTTCACAAGCTCAACTCCCATGCCACCTGTTGATACATTGTCTGAACGAAAAGATGACTCTACAGTCCTTCTGACAGTAACAGGGACTTTGGTAACTTCATTGTTGATAAGCATAATGATACTGAGCGGAGAGTTCTTTGGCAGCCTGATATCAGTATGTATAAACATACCTTTTTCAGAAACGTCTGTGATCTTGCCGGCATAATATCTGTTCCCACACAGAAACCTGGCCTCCATGCGCGTCGGGACCCGGTCATAAGCACGCCTTTCCCTATGGACGTTGA
Organism: Thermodesulfovibrionia bacterium; assembly: GCA_945788685.1. Classification (GTDB taxonomy): domain Bacteria; phylum Nitrospirota; class Thermodesulfovibrionia; order UBA6902; family UBA6902; genus CALZJD01. The sequence goes on from CALZMZ010000114.1 coordinate 12,711, forward strand.
GCATGCCGTCACTCCAGATTTTGGCAGTGCTCTTACCTGATTCCTGCTTTGCCGGAGCAATACTTTCAAGCGGTGGATAATAAATAGTCTTCATATATCTCCTTTCCTCCTCTCTTATGTTCTTAATTTCGACAGGTAAATGAAAAATCTTTAATGTGTGGGGTCAGCCCCGGACATGGGACAAATTTAGAGTATTACTTTCTTCTATATTATTGACAAGGACGCAATTTCTTCGCTAATCTAATTTATCTTTAATGTTTTTTTTATTTTAGGGGACATCATGGCAAGACCTTTACGCATTGAATATGAGGGTGCAGTGTATCATGTCACCTCCAGAGGCAATGAAAGAAAAAACATCTTCTTTTCAAAAAATGACTATACAAAGTTTTTACATTATTTGAAAGAAGCAAGGAATAAGTATAACGTGGTGCTTCATTGTTACGTATTGATGAGAAATCACTACCATCTTATTATAGAAACACCCGATGGAAATCTCAGCAGGGCAATGCACTTAATTAATAGCTCATACACAACTTATATAAACACAAAAAGAAAGCGGTGCGGACATTTATTCCAGGGCAGGTATAAGTCCATTCTTGTAGATACTGATAACTACCTGCTTGAATTGAGCCGATACATTCACCTGAATCCGGTCAGAGCAGGAATGGTTCAGAAGCCTGAAGATTATCAATATAGCAGTTACCCCTCATATATAAAAAAGAGAAAAGATAACCTTTTGAGCAAAGAGTTGATTAGCAGGCTGGTATCATGCCGGAACAGGAATTCAAAAAATGAATACCGAATATTTGTAGAGAGCGCAATTGGACAGGAACTCGACAATCCGACGGAACATGTGTATGGTGGCATGATGCTCGGTGGAACACGATTTATAAAAAACATCCTAAGTACAATCAAGGACGACTATTTAATTAAAGAAGATATATTAAACAGGAAAGCCCTGCGGGAGTCTTTTAAAATTAATGAAATATTAGAGGCAGTTTCAAATAATTGCAATGTTAGCATACGTGATATAGTTGCATATAATTCATCAGAGCATAAAAAGATAGCCATATATCTAATGAAAGAACGAACAGGGGCAACAAATACTGAAATTGGAGAAGTGTTTGGAGGCATGGGAAGTTCATCAATAAGAAAAGTGTATCAAAGATTTAAATTGAAAATGATAGAATCCAGGAAACTCAGGAGACGAATTAGTAAAATTGAACAAAAAATGTCCCATGTCCGGGGCTGACCCCATTCCTCTAAATATAAGCCAGCCAGGACTTATATTTTTGTGCTTCTCCTTTTACTATGTTAAAGAAGAGTTTTTGAAGCTTCTTCGTGATCGGTCCGGGTTTGCCTCCGCCAATTGCACGGCCGTCAACTTCCCTGATTGGAGTTACCTCTGCAGCAGTTCCGGTAAAAAATGCTTCGTCAGCTATGTACACTTCATCCCTTGTAAAATAAGATTCTTTTACCTCGATCTTTTCATTCGCTGCCATCTCC
>CALZMZ010000115.1 GCA_945788685.1 Thermodesulfovibrionia bacterium
ACATCAGTGGTGTTTCGCAAAGGCCTCTTCAAGGCCGATGAACTGGTTCAGTTCATCCTTTATCTCAGTGGCCACATCAGACGTTGACAGCACCCCGATAACCTTGCTGTTTTCACAAACCGGGAGTCTGCGGACAATCGATTTATTCATTAACCTTAAAGCATAATCGATGTCAGCATCTGACTCAATCGTTACCGGTTCCTTTTTCATAATATCTGATGCAAAGGTTGTCTTGGGATCTTTGAAGTCTGCGGCCACGGCCATTCCAATGTCTCTGTCTGTCAGTATGCCTTTAAGTCTCCAGCCTTCTTCACAGATGAGTATCGAGCCGATTTGTTCTTCTTTCATTTTCAGGGCAGCGTCGTGAAGAGTGGCGGTCGGCAGGACTGAAACGATTTCTCTATTCATCAGTTTACTTACCTTCATATTACTCACCTCCCTCACGTGAGGTTACATTACATAACCGCACATCGTTATTCAAAAGAAATATTTACCGGTCCGCGTGGTACCTTATGTCTTCCATCCCTGTTCCGTTTCACCTCCTAAAAAGGCCGAGCTGATCAAAGGTCTATCCTCCGACAACTCGGCCATCTTATCCATCTTATAAGACCCGCCGCTTTCCGCCCCCGTTTCGCAACGGGTTTAGCTTTTTCGGGAGAGTCTTTCGCAACGGGTTTAGCTTTTTCGGGAGAGTCTATCTCTATATCTTAAACATATCACCCCTGGATACATCTGTCAATGATTATTGATATACTTCCGGAACCTGTATAGGTTAACAGCTTAAACTACCTGAAATATAATGTAAATCAGAATTGTGATGAGCTGTGTATATACTAAAATTGCACATAAAATTACATGTACGAATAATTATTTCAACGTTGAAATGTTCGAATGTTCAGCGGTTACACGTTAAAACGCAGGGGCGAGCCACCGTTCGCCCTTTCAAGCATCTTACGCAATATTTATTTTTTGTTAATTCTGGTATGCTGATTATATGCCTACTAAAGAAAAAGAATTGGACAGTTTTTATCAGACTTTTTCTTTCCTGCTGGATGCTGACAAGGAAATTAAAGATCAGGTTCTGAACCATGTCACAGTTGCTCCCATTCAAAAAGGGAACATAATTTTTAATGAAGGTGATGAATGCAGGCAGATGGCATTCATATTATCAGGGATAGTCAGGGTATACAAAACAGCAGAAAGCGGAAGAGAGATCACTCTGTACAGACTTCGGTCCGGAGACACCTGTATCTTAACGGCATCCTGTATTTTATCACACGCGAATTTTCCAGCTATTGCAATTGCTGAAGAAGATGTAGAAGCCGCGCTCATTCCATCACACATATTTAGTAACTGGATCAATACGTATGAGGTCTGGAGAAATTATACATTTAATTTACTCTCCCACAGGTTCTCGGAAATTATGGCAGTGTTGGAAGAAGTTGCATTCAGGCGTTTGGATATCAGAATTGCAAAACTTATCTTGAAGTTATCCGCAAATAAACAGGATGATGTAAAGATAAAGCATCAGGATATTGCCATGGAACTGGGTTCTTCAAGAGAAGTTGTAAGCAGAATTCTTGAACAGTTTGCATATGAAAATATATTAGTGCTCAAACGAGGCTCTATCATGATACAGGATATTGACAAGCTGAAGAGCAAGATAAAACAGTAATGATTCTGAAATCAGCTTCCCTCTATTCCCCTTAATCCACTCACCATAGTAAAACTGCATTATTTTGTGTGACTTTGTTACATACACGGATACTCCTCTCTATTAAAATATGAATGAGGAAGAGAGGGAAACATGGGAAGAAGACTATCACAAAGAGTACGGGTTAAAATGGATTTTTTTTGCCATGACATGAGTTTCTCCGGCACCATATTAAATCTCTCTGGAAACGGAATGCTCATATTATCCAGCAGTATAGATTTCCCTTTTCAGACACAATTCAAAATACGTGTTCCTCTGCAAAAAGAGGAAATAGAAATTGACGTAAAGGTAAACAGACTTATAAAGACGAATCATTACTATGATGTGATGGCCGTTGAACTCATTAATCCATCCCGCAACTATCTTGACTTTGTTGAAGAACTAAAGAATAGTCAAAAAATTATGTCCAAATTGAACATTATAATCAATCCTAACTGATTCAGATGAAAGGCACGAAGTAAGCCTTTCGTCTCCCCCAAGGCAGTCAGCCCCCCCTGACTGCCTTTCTCTTACATGCAAGCATTACTCATTCAGGCTTAAATTAATGTCGAATGTTTAATTGCAGGGGCACGGCATGACGTGTCCTTATCAGGTTGCAGATCATAAAAGCATTTACTATTCTATAATTGAAAGATAAATGAATTGTATGTAAAGTGATGTATAAAAAGACTGGTGATAAGGAGAGGTGTGCATATGAAAAGATCGGGATATATAATTTTAGTTGCAGTTATTAACTTAATAATGTTTTCAACGCATGCTGATTCTTCGGAAATCATGAAAGATGATAAACAGGGAACGATTTCTGTAACAGGCACCGCATCAGACTATTATCCTCCTGATATGGCAGAAATAGTTCTTGCAATTGATAGCAGTGCCAAAACCGTATCTGAAGCAACACAGAGGAACAGGTCAGTATCCGAAAGAGTTGTTGAAAAATTGAAAATGTTGATACGTGACGACAAGGACGATCTGATAAAAACTTCGTCATATTCTCTTCAACCCGAATATGAGTATGAAAAGAGAATGAAAAAAAATGTATTAATTGGATACAAGGTAGTCAATCAGGTTTCTGTTAAGACCGGACAGATCCATGAAGCAGGTCGTATTATTGACAGTGCTATAGATGCAGGCGCAAACAGGGTCATCAGTGTCAATTTTACCATTTCTGATGACAGGACATACTGCCGGGAGCTTTTAGAGAAAGCCACGAAAAGAGGCAAACTGGAAGCTGAAATAGTTGCACATTCTCTTGGTGTGCAAATTAATGGTATAAAAAATGTTTCTGCTTCCTGCGGACATACATATGAAAAACCCTATTACCGTGTCAGCGCCGCACAGGAAAAAATGATGTCAGCTACACCTATTGAGCCGGGGGCCGTACATCTTTCCGGAACCGCCAATATAATATTTTTTATAATGGACCAGTAAACAGCAGGGGCGGTTTGCGAACTGCCCCGTTATATCGAGGTTGAACCTCGATATCCTTCCCGTACATCCCGCTATTCGGATCAATTCATGCATTACTATAACATGAGCATTTCAAGTCATTGAAGAATAACATTTATAACACATTCTGCGCATGACTTATTAATCTCCTAAATGCTCCTTCATTGCTTTATATTTAATCATTATCCTGCCGTCTGTTGACTTAACCATCCCCTGTTTCTGAAATTTACTGATTGTCCTGATGCAGGTCTCTACTGTCGTTCCAACCATTTCGGAGATCTCCTGCCTTGTAAGTGGAAAATCTATTTTTCTGTATCCCTCTTCGTCAATGCCAACTTTTTCAGAAAGCTTCAGCAATAATGCGGCGATCCTTCTCTCAACCCTCTCTGTTGCTATGTTCTTTAACATATCATGTGCATCTCTTAATTTGTCGCTGAAATACTTGACGATCTCCAGCTTTAATATGGGATATTCTTCCATAATCTGAAACAGATTTTGACGACTGATACTGATGATTACTGAAGGCTCCATTGCCTGGGCAGAAGCGGGATAAGGTTTATTATCAAGGACTGCAACACCGCCGAACACATCGCCCGGTGACATGATCTCCAGAATAATGTCCTTGCCTGCCAAAGAATGTTTAAGTATCTTCACATTTCCCTTTGCAAGTATGTAAAATTTGTCCGATGTATCTCCTTCGTTGAATACCGTATCATTATTGTTAAGCCCGCGTTCTTCAAACAATCCGGCGATGCCCTGTATTTCATTTTCTTTAAGGACAGAAAAAATTTCACTCTTTTTCAGGGTATCAACTATCATTATCCAGCTCCTGACCACCCTTCATGACCTGAATGACATTTTCCGCTTTCTCCAGATCATCTTTCTTAACTAAAAGCTTGATCTCACCCATTCTGCCTATACTGACCGGATAAGGTGTTACCTTCATTGAATTGACAGCGACCTCTATGCCCTCTGTTTCAAGGAGGTCCTTTACTATCTCAGCCTCAACATCATCATACGTAAATAGAATTTCAACCCAGTCTGCCATAACCATAATATAATTTTAAAAATTAAAATTTCACTATTTTAAACATTTATCGTATTTTTTGTACAAATATTTATTCATATTCGTCAAATAATATAAAGACTTCTCAATAATAGACGCTTTCTTGTTGACAATTATATGCAAATATACTAATATTTGCATATGAATAATATAACGGCAAAGGTAGAAATAATAAAAACCATTGCTCATCCCGCCAGAATATCGATCCTTGACGAACTCATAAAAGGAGTTAAGTGCGTCAGCGATTTCCAGAGCTTTCTTGAAATAAGCCAGCCCAACATATCTCAACACCTGTCTGCACTGAGACATGCAGGACTTATTGATTTCTTTGTTGATGGAAGACTGAGATGTTATTTTCTTAAGAATCCGATTATACCTGACCTTCTTGACGTGCTAAAAAAAGATTATACAAAAGACCTTCCAGGACCTGAGTGCTGCCCTGTCACTAAAAGAGGCACCTATCCCGGAGTAAGGAGGAGATAATGCTAACCTCAAGCTCCGGAAATAATCATATACACTTTAAGAAACTTCAATTGCATGAAAAGAACAGGCTGACTCTCAATAAGTACAATATGACAGCATGGTTTTATGACATCCTTGATTATCCATGGGAATTAAAGTATAGAAAATGGCGGCCCGGACTGGTAGGTGATATGCGAGGTAATGTTCTTGAAGCTGGGGTGGGGACCGGCCGAAATTTTAAACATTATCATCACAGTGTGAATCTCACAGGTCTTGATTTAAGTCCTGCCATGCTTAAACGCGCACATAAAAGAACAGGGGAAGCTTCATGCAGTATACATCTAATTCATGAAGATGCGTGTCAGATGGAAGCAATTCCATCTGATACATATGACTGGGTGATGGCTGGTTTTTTATGCTGTGTATTGCCCGGTGAATTTCAGTCTGTAGTACTTCAGCAAATTGAGAGAATATTAAAACCGAATGGACGGTTCAGACTTCTGGAAATGATATATTCGAAAAACTCCAATCTCAGAAAGAGACAGGATTTCTTTACCCCTTTTGTCGAAAAAGTATACAGTGCCCGTTTCGACCGAAACACATTGGATCATGTTAAAAATAGCAACAATCTTAAAATTACCAATACAAAGTTTCTCAAACATGATGTATACCTGCTCATCGATGGAATATGTGAAAAATAATCCACCTGCTTATCATGGCTTATGCATTACTTTAATTTTTACATTTAATTCTTTGTATTTTCTAATTTATTTATGTTAAACATATCTCGTTTAAAAAACCGGACGCTTTCAAAATTGATTTCAGGCATGCCATTCCTCTCAAAGTTTTTCATTGATTCCTATAGCCCGCGTGAATCTCATGACATTCCCTGGACACCGGTATCAAAGCCACTTTCCGAGTCAAAGATTGCCCTTGTTACAACGTCCGGAGTACACCATAAGGACCAGGAACCATTTAATATGCTTGATACAAATGGTGACCCGTCGTTTAGAGTAATAGACACCGGTAAACCTGTGTCGTCACTTAAGATAACCCATGATTATTATGATCATTCAAACGCGGAACGGGACATCAATATCGTATTGCCGGTTGAAAGACTGATGGAACTGAAAGATGATGGATTGATCGGTGAAATAGCAGACCATCACTATGCCTTTATGGGACATATTGATGGCCATCATATTGACAGGTTAATGAACGAAACAGCACCTGCGGTTGCTCAATTGTTAAAAGCAGACAGGGTCGATGCAGTTATGCTCATTCCGGCCTGAGGAATCTGCAATCAGTCAGTTGGACTGATTCAGCGGGAAATCGAAAAAGCAGGAATACCCACTATAGGGATATCAATAGTAAGGAAATTTACGGAGAAAGTAAAACCGCCAAGGACTATCTTTCTTAAATGGCCATTCGGACACCCTCTGGGAGAACCGCTGAATAACTATCAACAGAAAGCAGTATTGATAAAAGCCTTTACTGCACTGTATGAATCAGAGAAACCGGGTGATATCCATGATATACCCTTCAGGTGGAAAAGAGAAACCTATGACGATCATCTCCTGAACGAGTTGATCAACACGCTGCATCTACAAATTCAGAATCATGGACTGACATCCTGACAGCAGATCAAGTATCAGTCAGGCAAACTCCTTTATAAACATATATCGCCTTAAATCAGCAAGAAGCGGAGAGACTACATGAAATCACATTATCAAATTCTTATTGTCGGCGGAGGCAATGCCGGTCTATCAGTGGCAGCGCAGCTTTTGATCAAAATACCATCGCTTGATATCGCAATACTGGAGCCTTCTGATAAACATTACTATCAGCCAGGATGGACTCTTGTTGGAGGAGGTGCATTTGACATAC
>CALZMZ010000116.1 GCA_945788685.1 Thermodesulfovibrionia bacterium
AACCGTTGGCGACTCTCCTTTATAAGGAGAGAGCAGTATTTCCCCCTTTAGCGATTTTAGGTGATGAAGGAGACCGGAAGGAATAGAGTTAATTTTTGTCTGAGCGGAGCGAGTTTAAATTAACTCCCTGGAGGTCGACTGAAGAACCGTTAAAAAATCGGTTCGGGGCGCATTTTCTTGGTTCCGTTCTTTTGTGCGTGCAAAAGAATGAACCGGGGCTTGGGGCAGAGCCCCATATTTAATACATAAACAATCTTAATAAAATGAATAAGTCAGAAAAAGCGTTTACAATGCATGTAAACGCTTTGTAGTTCAGAACACTTTAGCATATAGCTTACCGCTCACTCATTTTACCGGACACTTCATTGCCGGCCCCTGATCATTTGTGTCTCCTTTTGAGTGTTTTTATTCTGCACTCTAACTACAGGTGGTACAGTTTCCGGGTTATATTTTCAATAACATATATTTTAAGTCAACGAAGTCTCAGAAAATTATCTGGATACCATGTAATATGAGGCAATTCGCTACTTAATACTTCTTGCGTATGATTCCTGTTCTCTGTTACAATTCGATGTAATAATATCATTTACTTTTAATTTCCTCGGGGGGTGAAATTATGTCTGACAATGGGGAATATAAACCCTCAGTTCCTTTTTTCATCGATGACAAATCAAAACTTTCTGTATATAAAACGGAATTGGATTTTATTTGCCAAAGACGCCTCAATATGGGACAACCGCAGATACCGGAGAATGCTGAGATCAGCCTCTCCACGCGGAGCAACCTGGTGGGCCTCTCCCTGTCCGGCGGTGGAATCCGGAGTGCAACCTTTAATCTTGGCTTTATCCAGGCACTTTTCCGGAGGGGGATCTTACAGCGTGTAGACTACCTGTCAACTGTATCCGGAGGTGGATATATCGGCAGCTGTTTAACGGCCCTGCTCAGTTCAAGTGGAGGGGAAAAGGCAGACTGGCTCTGGGAAAAAACAAATTTCCCTTTTTACAAAGCGAAAGAAAAATGTGAGAAAAAAATAGATCCCAGCGAAACCTGTTATGACAGTGATTTGATTGGAAAAAGTACTGAAAGCGCAGTTGCTGAAAAGCCGGCGGTTCGTCACCTGCGGTACTTTTCAAATTACCTTACTGCAGAAGGAAACAGTATCCGGAAATACTTTGGACCACTCATGGTTTTTATGCGCGGTGTCCTTCTCAATTTTCTGCTGCTTGCTCCCTGGCTCATTTTTTCAGCTGTAGCGCTTGCTTTGATACTCAGCATTCCTCAAATTGAAGTCAGGGGATACCCCCTGCATCTCGATATGCATAAATTGATTAAAGGGTTGAAAAGCCATCATGAAGCGGAGATTAAATATGATAAATATATAATCGACTCTACGAGAAATCTGCCCGGTATGACCCGCGAAGACCGCATCATGTACATTAAGGCCAATGAGGATCTGCTCAAAGAGGAATCTGCACTGGAGACCAAGGTTAAAGATGTTGAGGTGTCCATCAGGTCGCAGCTCTGGTCCATGACCGTGATTCCTCTGGCAGCACTCCTGATTGTTGCAGGCGTTTTTATTTTAAGGCAGGCCAGGCTCACTACTTATCAGCACCGCCGTAGTATCAATAATGTTTTCACCTGGCTGTTCTTCGGAGGTTTCCTGATATTTGCGATACAACTCTTCGGAGCATCAATTGTCTACTGGAACCACTTTAACATACCGAACGAACTGACTTTTATGGCACTGCTCTCTTTAATAGGTCCCAGACTGCTTGACAGGACAACAGATAAAAAGGAGACAGTAAAAAAACCCTGGGGGAAAATCATACTGTCTATTGGACTCATGCTGCTGGTTCCTCTGGTGCTGCTGTATTTCACAGGCTGGATGGTCCTTAATCTCACGATGCCAGTAAAGTGGAGATTACTTGGCTGGATGACCGCAGGAGGTGTGCTCCTGCTCATTATTACGATAAAGTACATAAATGTTAACAAAATATCGCTGCACAATTTTTATCGCGATCGGCTGAGCCGTGCATATCTTCATCAGAACGATGATATGAAACTTACAGAAGTGTACAGTAACGTGAACAACACAGGTCCTTACCATATTATCAATACCAACCTGAATTTGACCAAGAAGAAGCCCGGGAACCAGAAGGGAATTCTCATCCGCAACAGGGAGAGTTTTATTTTCAGCAAGTTCTGGTGCGGCTCTCCGAGGACTGAGTACATTCCAACGGACGTCTATGAACGTGATGACAAACATCTGGATCTTGGCACTGCCATGGCTATTTCAGGAGCTGCTGCCAACATCGGTATGGGACAGAGTAATATCCCCGGATTCCGCCTGTTAATGGCTCTGTTGAATATCCGACTGGGTTACTGGGTGCCTAACCCTAAACACCATTACCTTAGTAAATATAGTGTAAAGAAATGTGGGATTCCGGGCGGAAAAATGGCGATGAATGAATGGTTCGGGAGATATAATCTGGATGACAGCTTTATAAACCTGTCCGACGGCGGCCATTTTGACAATATAGGAGTATATGAACTGCTTCGGCGTCGCTGCAAATATATCATTGTAGGTGATGCAGAGGCTGACAAGAATATGAAATTTCAGGCCATGGCTTATATCATCCGTCTGGCACGCATTGATTTCGGGATAAATATAGATATAGACCTGTCAGATATGAACCTCGACAAAGATACGGGTATGTCACGGAGCCATGCGGTGGTGGGCACCATATATTACCCTTCGAGAACCGACAAAGGTGAACCTGAGGTTGGATATCTTCTTTACTGTAAATCAACACTGACAGGCGACGAACCACAACACCTGAACGAGTACCGGATAGAGAATCCGTCCTTTCCTCATCAGACCACAGCAGACCAGTGGTTTGACGAGCAGCAGTTCGAAGTATACAGGGAACTGGGATACCATGTTGGCGTAGAAACGTTTGATCCTGTAGATGAAATTGAATCCGATACAAAACTGGAAGACGTATTCATGCAGCTCAAGCAGTTCTGGTATCCACATTCAGAAGCTGTTGAGCAGAGCTTTACAAAACACGCCACTGAATTAAACCGTATTATACATCTGGTGAAAGAAGACGACAAGCTTCATTTTATGGATGCCCAGATGTTCCCTGAATGGAGAACGTTGATGAAAGGCGTTACTGTACCGCCAAAGTATGATTTATGGCTGCCAAATGATATGGAAAAAATCCGTTCGGGATTTTATATCTGTTATTTGATGATTCAACTGATGGAAAATGTGTACATAGACCTGAACCTGGAAGAACAGTATAATCATCCTGACAATCAGGGCTGGATGAATCTGTTCATGCACTGGGCATGGTCAGGAGTATTCAGGGTAACCTGGGCGATTTCGTCCTGCACCTTTGGAACCAAGTTTCAGAAATTCTGCCAAAAGCGGCTTAGATTAAAAATGGGCGAAACGGATGTTAGGCGAAATTGTGAACATTGTGACTGTGACAACTGCGACATCTGCATCAAACATGACTGCGACGAAAAGGGGAATCTTCCCCACCAGAAGGAAAATGTTGTGCTTAAGAGAAATCTGAATTTATATGAGAAAGTAAAATTCGATGAATATCTCAATATATTTGGTAAAAAACTTCCACCACGTGCATGTTATGTTTTCCATCTGAGAGTGAGTAATCCCCGGGACAAAGATAAGTTCAAGGAGTTTCGTTTCGGATTTGCGCTAACTGACAATAATAATAATATTCTTTATTTCCGTGTTCAAAACCATCTTAGAAGAATGGGCATGGGCAGAAAGGCACTGTTGAGTCTGGTAAGATCCATGAGCCTGGACTCATCAGGCCAGCTGGATGCATCTAATGTTAACAATGTTTCACTTAGTGAGCCAATGCGGAAAGATACGCGTGGAATGTACTTTAATAAGATGCTGGACTCAGTTAAAGCTGAATTGAATGCTGAAATGAAAACTGTCTGATTAATCTTGTCCGTTGTTTAAAGATTTCATTACCTGGAAAATGAAACATGGCAGTATTGGGACACCATTTGTTTTGAACTAAATATCAACTTACATCAAGGGGGAGTCAAATGAATCAAAGGACACATACCTGGCTTGCAATACGGGCTATTGCTTTACTGGAGGATTCCAGTGGTCCGAAGGGGTTTATTAAGATCCTGAAAGATAATGTGAAAGGGGCTGCTATCGGGAGCTGGATACCTGATCTGCAGGATACGAAAAAAGGCAGCGGGGATATCGATAACCATATTTTGAAGATGAAGCCCTATAAAGGAAAAAACAAGTTCAGGTTCATTAAAAAAAGAAAAGTTCTGTTTAAGGAATTAGGTCAGGGCCGCAAGGTGTGTGAATTTCTGGATGACTGGGATTCTGTTTTGGGAGCCGCGTGGTGGAATAAAGCCTATAAAGCAGAACCAAGCCCCGGCCAGCATCTTGCCAACCGCTCAATGGCTTTAACAACAACGCTGGTCGATCAGTTGATTCTTGGTGATAAAAAAGTGGCTGCTCTTGTCCCGGGTAAGGTGAGCTTTGCAAACAGGCTTGATATGAATGCCCGATCCCGCATGGAGGAAGTCGCCATGTATTGTTTTATGCTCAGCCATTTTGTGGCAGACTCCTGCCAGCCCTGCCACTGTGATGCACGAATACTCTCTGCTTACAGTAACGGTTTGCATAAAGAGATGGAATCAGAATGGTCCAAAATTGTTGGAACATACTTTGATAAGAAAAAATATCTGAAAAACACTGAAACCGCGTACAAGGTCTTGCAGGAATCACGGGCAGTTGATACCAGGTTCGATATTCAGTTTTCAAATAATGTACCGGACATGCAGGCCAAGGATGCGTGGCTGGAGATTATTAACGTTTGCAGAGCATCATTTGCCGTAGCCTCAGTTCTGGTGCCGCCCGGTAATATCTCTTATAAATCGAAAAAGAAAACAAGTTTTGATGAAGTATTTAAAAGTGATGACAGTGCCCCTGAGTTATTGCCAGATTTCAATCGCATGGTAATGCATGACGCGGTGATGAATATTGCTATTCTCTGGAAGAGTCTTTGGAGTAAATTCGCATAGATAAATTAATGGGTGACACCTTCCATGTGCGAACGGTTGTAAAGAAAGCCGGAGGTCAGTGCAACAGCACCGGGAAAGTATGAACATGCCTTACAGGAAAGCTGTAGAATTAGGTCTTGAAAAGAGAATAGTATCATGACATTTGCATGTAATATTAGATGCCTGCATATACTAATAGATACATTTTGGATAAAGTCACAGATAATGCTTCTCTTAATTCGAGAAGCATATAATAGTAGATACTTGATATAGGCAATTTATAGTAAGTGAAAGCATCCAATATTGGATGCCTGTATATAGTATTAGATGCTTTAGGGTATTAGGCGAAGCGCATATAATAATGTTAGCCTTACTTAATTACTAATGGGAAATAAAGGTATGAAAGAGTATGTCGGAATAACCAGTCCGTTTCAGATTATACGATCGGCAAAAAGATCGGCATTGATGTTTGATCGGATTGCCGTTCCAATGTTAAATTTATTGCGGTCTGATAAAGAGAAAAGCTTTACTGATATCGAATGGCTTCTTAATAAAGGAATTATATTTGAGCCAGCTTCATACATGGAACCGGAAATTGCTGTACCACTACTTAGCGAAGATGAGAATTTTATGTGGTCATCACTTGGCTTTATAAACTTCGCTATGAATCTCAAAAACAAGAAGTTCAGAGGGGATAGAGACAGAATGGCTTATTATGAAGTCATGCATGCATATAATGTTAGGATTGCAAGTTCTTATCTTAGAACGGCTCATGG
>CALZMZ010000117.1 GCA_945788685.1 Thermodesulfovibrionia bacterium
ACCGGAGAAACCACCTGTATAAGATACTTCCCTCATGACGAATCCTTTTTCAGTCAGTTTTTTATATTCAGGAGAGTCAAGAGGGTCGGCCATCATTCCTATATCTTCCTCTGATGCGTCCATGCATTTATCCATGCGTTTCTGCATTAAATGAAACTTGTCAAGCCGGAGTTTCTTCATCTCATCATCCATTGAGATATCTGACGCAATCCAGATGTCTTGATACTTATCACCATTCACGTTAACAGTATATTTGTCTGTTTTGTGTCCTGCAATTACATCATTGCTGCCTGTCTTTTTTATTGATACAACAGGTTTGGGCATATTCTCCATTGGAGCAGACTTTGGCATCTGCTGAAACTGCTTCATCTGCTCCTCCATCATCTTTCTCTGCTCAGGAGGCAGTCCTGCCATCATCTGTTCCTGCATTTCCGTGGCAAAGTCCCTGGTGGCTTTGCAATATTCATCAGGCGTGCCAGACCCGTATATTTTTCTGCTCCTGTCTACCATAGAAAGCACACCCCTGTTGGCATCGATTATATACGCAAAGTTCATGCCTTCATTGTTATATTCAGACTTTATCATACCTTTACCGAGATACGTGGTTGTTCCATCAGTATCTTCCATTACCCATCCTGCATAAGCATTTTCTGTAAACACAAAAAAGGACATTAATAAGAGAAATGACAACAGTAAATATTTCCTGATCTTCATAGGACCCTCCGTAAAAAATTTATGAAATTGAATTTGTATAGAGTTATGTAGATAATGTTATGTCAAATACAAAAGAAAATCAATAAAAAGAATAATTCTATCGGTCATCGCTGGATGTGATTTATATCAAATGAAAGCCCTGGAAGCGACAACGCTCCAAGAAAGGGCAGCGGCAAAGACAGGGAACTTGTGGACAGGAGAAAAATTACAAACCTTGACCGGATGAATGAATTAAATTAAACTGAACACAGACCAATAGTTGGAATTCGGCTCTGTTTTCTGAAACCGTTTGACGACATACAAAAATGAATAGGTTAAAATAAACAGGTTTAATAACTATCTGAATAAAAAAAGAAAAGTGGTGGGCGGTCGCGGATTTGAACCACGGACACGAGGATTTTCAGTCCTCTGCTCTACCGACTGAGCTAACCGCCCAAACAGAACTAAAATCAAGAATAACCAGTAATTCTAACATATGCAGATTATTAATGGTTACATTGCTCTAACTTAAAGGTGACTGTCCTGGAAAACAAGAAAGAATTGTTACTTTCCGTAATATCAGGAATTCTTCTGGTACTATCATTTCCGAGTTTTAATGTATATCCCCTTGCATGGTTCTCTCTTGTCCCTCTCTTGCTTGCAATTATGAGCAAAGACTCAAGCAATTTTTATACGGGCCTTGTAACCGGAATTGTGTATTTCATGGGCACTGTTTACTGGGTATTTCATTCAATGTATGTTTATGGTCATATTCCTGCTATAGCAAGCCTGCTCTTGCTTGTTATTCTATGTCTGTATTTAGCTCTTTATACAGGGCTGTTTGCTGTAACGTTTCATTATATTTACAGCCGACTGGATTTGCCTGCATTGCTGATTGTCCCTGTTGTGTGGATCACTCTTGAATATGCGCGTACGTATTTGCTGACCGGTTTCCCGTGGTCATTGCTCGGCTACACTCAGTACAGTTTTCTCAGTCTGATCCAGATTTCGGATGTAACAGGAGTTTACGGCATTTCATTTCTGGTGGCAGCAGTTAATGGCCTCATATTTGATTTGATAAGACATGAAAAGACTGTTGAATCCGGTTGGACGCTTTCTCGACATGTTAAATCAGGGGCAATTGTGGTTGCAATTGTCATGATTGCTGCGCTGGCATATGGTAGTGCACAACTTAAACATGATGAACCGATTGAAAACGTGAAGGTCAGCGTATTGCAGGGCAATATTGATCAGGATAAAAAGTGGGACAAAAAACATCAGAGGGAGGTCATTGATATATATAAAAATCTTACTCTTGAAGCTGTTTCAAACAAACCTGATCTTGTTGTATGGCCCGAGTCTGCATTGCCTTTTATTTTTGGATATGACAAAGACCTTACCGATGAAATAATGGACCTTCAAAAACAGATAAACTCTCATATGCTGATTGGAAGCGTACTTGTTAAGGGCAGTGAGAAAGGTAAGTCCCTCCTCTCAAACAGTGTCATCATGCTGTCTCCCGGGACTGATTCTGTAGAGGTTTACGATAAAATCCACCTTGTCCCTTTTGGGGAATATGTTCCGATGGGCAGACTCTTTCCTTTCATAAAGAAAATGGTCACTGCTGTGGGGGATTTTGTTAAGAGCGATGAAGTAATAGTCATGAAAACTCCGTTTGCAAAAATTGGCAATCTGATATGTTATGAGATTGCCTTCCCTGGTCTTGTCCGGAAGTTTATTGATAAGGGTGCCAACCTGATCATAACAGTCACGAATGATGCATGGTTCGGCCGTACATCAGCTCCTTATCAGCATTTTTCCATGGCAGTGTTCAGGGCGATAGAAAACAGGGTGCCTGTAGCAAGGTCTGCAAATACAGGGATTTCAGGATTTATTGATTCACGGGGAAGAATTCTCAAAGAAAGTGACATATTTGTTCAGGCCTCTTTAACCGGGAAGTTAACTGCAGGAAGTGAGCAAAGTTTTTATACGCGGCATGGAGACATATTTGCATATGTCTGTTTGTTCTTAACATTTATTATGGTGCTGCTGGGGATGTCCAGGAAATCTCCGAAAAATAAATAACAAATCCCAAATTCCAAATAAATTTCAAGATCCAATTACTAAAATTATCAATGTTTGGATATTGAAGCTTTGGTGTTTGTGATTTTTTTGTCATTTGTTATTTGGAATTTAGGATTTGTTTAAGCAAAAGGTGGGATTTGAAAAACTGATAACGTAATTTTAAAGGATTATAGAATTTAGTGTCTCCTACACAGCGTCTCTGCCTTTTTTGGCAGATTCTTCCTCATAGAATTTCTGGTAGAGCACTTCCCATTCCGAGCTTCCTTCGTATATCTTCTTTGAATAGGATTGCAGTTTTTTCGTAACTTTATCGTCAATGTCCTCAGCCAGTTTCAGTTCTTTGACAATGATACGCTTCATTTCCCGCCTGATAGCACCCTCGTCTTCAACAGGTATGATCGCCTTTTTCTCGATGAGGCCTTTGAGGACGGTATGGGTGAGATGACTGACTTTATCATCTGAAAGTCTCATATGATGATATTCCTTTCCCGTAAAATCTTCTTTTTGGTCATATCAAATAGTTTCCGGTAATCAAGATGGCCCTTTTCTATCTCTGAGTCATACTGCTTCAGCATCTCCCTGATCTCATCATTAAGCCTGTCTTCAACCATGAGTTCTTCCATGATCAGCTCTTCTGTGAGTGCTTTCAGCTGGTCTTCTGTAAGCTGAATTTTGACCATGTCCCTGTTAATTATCTCTTCAATCATCTCTGAAGCTATGGCAGGTACCCAGCCTTTGGGGATTCTCATTATTTTTCTATAAACGGAACAAGGGCTATATTTCTTGCTCTCTTTATGGCCCTAGTCAGCTCTCTCTGGTGTTTTGCACAATTACCGGTCATTCTTGCAGCAACGATTTTTCCTCTTTCGGTAAGAAAGTGCCTGATAGTCTTCATGTCCTTGTAATCGATAAAATCAATCTTGTCTGCACAGAACCTGCAGAACTTTCTTCTGTGAAATCTCCTGTAACGCAATTGGTAACTCCTTATATTAATTTAAATTTATATATCTAAAATGGTTCAATTTCTGTTGAATCATCCGGAGGCATAATGTCTCCGCCACCTGTATTCCCCATACCGGCACCACCGGCAGACTGTTTCCGTGAAAGGAACCTTACGTTCTGCGCAACAACCTCGTGTTTACTCCTCTTCTGTCCGTCTTCTGTTTCCCATCTTCTTTCCTGCAGCCTGCCCTCGATAAGTGCGCCGCTGCCTTTGCTGAGATACTGTCCACAGGTGTCTGCCTGCTTGCCAAAGACTACAATATTGATAAAAGTTACTTCTTCCTTCATCTCTTCAGCCTGTTTGTATTTGCGGTTGACCGCCAGGCCAAAACTGCAGACAGATGTACCCTGCGGTGTATACCTCAACTCAGGGTCTCTGGTAAGATTACCAATAAGGATTACTTTATTGAACATTATTCTCCTCCGGAGATTTTTCACTATTCTGTGCAGTTACGGTTTCGGTCTTTGCAGGCTCGGCTGATGCGGTGTTTTCTTTGGCAGGAGCCTCTGCGACAGATTTCAGCATTGCATCAATCTGCTTTTTCTTGGTAAGCCTTACGACCATGAACTTGATAATAGGATCAACGACCTTGCTTAATTTCTCAAGCTCCAGGATTGTGTCAGGGGGGGATTTAAAATTAAGCAGAACATAATTGCCCTTCTGGTGTTTGTTCAGCTCATAGGCAAGTTTGCGACGGCCCCAGTTGTCAGTTTTATAAATTTCGCCGCCCTTTGAGACTATGACATTCTTGACTCTATCGATTGTTTCATTGACAGCTTTGTCATCGATATTGGCATCAAGAATCATCACTTTTTCGTAGTAATTCATCTATTCCTCCTTATGGATTAGTTCTTTTCATTTATGAAAAGACAAGCCCTTACTTCCTTGGCAAGAGCAAAGAGTCTATTGTTATATCATATAAACCGGTAAAAATTCAATTATCCCTGATTGGCAGAGGGTTGACAGTGATAATATACCGGAACATGTCCCGGGACACTACCTTTAGGAAGTCTTACTTGAAATCACATTGTTTAACATTAAGGTATAATTACTGAAAAGTGAGAAGCAGCGGTGCAAGATTATGGAAAATAAAGAAATCCTGGTTTTTAAGAACTCTGAAAAGCTGGAAAAAAGTGTTATCAGCAAATGGAGTGATACAGCAGAATATGCCATTATGAAGAGGGGTCTTTTTACGGTAGCCCTGTCCGGCGGCAGTACGCCTGTTAAGTTATATAAGAAACTGTCCGGAACTGATCTCAACTGGGACATGACGCATATCTTTATAGTTGATGAGAGGTTTGTACCCTTTAATCATAGCGACAGCAATTTCCGGATGATTAGAGAGACACTGCTGAGTAACATTAATATACCGGAACAGAATATTTATCCTGTACCAACAGAAAAGGGCAGTTCAGATGAGGCAGCCAGACTGTATGAAAATGATATTATTTCTTTTTTTAATCTCTCTTCCGGTGAGATTCCGGAATTTGACCTTATCCTTCTGGGGCTTGGTGATGACGGTCATACAGCTTCCCTCTTTCCGGGCTCTCCATCGATACATGTACGTGACCGTCTGGTCGTGTCTTCATTGCCGCCTGACAAATCTATGCATAAGAGGGTTACCTTTACATTTCCTGTCATCAACAATGCACGAAACATATTCTTTCAGGTTACCGGAAATAACAAGGCAGTAGTGGTAAAGGATGTGCTGGAGAATAAAAGCAGTAATCTTCCGGCCGCGTATGTTAAACCCGATAAAGGGAAGCTCATTTTCCTGCTGGACCGGCAGGCAGGCGCCCTTTTGTCAGATAGAAAACATTAAGGCAGAAGCTATTCAATATGAAATCCAGACAGTCAATGAATGATACGTCTGTAACATTTATTTAACATTGTTTGTGATACACTTTTTGAAAGGTTGAATATCATGTCGTTACAATGAAAGCAAAAATACTCGCTATCGATGATGAAAAGGATATACTGGATCTTGTCTCCTACAATCTCCGTAAGGAAGGCTTTGATGTTGTCACCTCAATGAACGGGGAGGAGGCCATGAAACTGATAAAGAAGGACAATTATAACCTTATTATTCTGGATCTCATGCTGCCCGGTATTCAGGGTATGGAGTTTTGTAAAATGCTTAAGCATTCAGATGACACCGCAGGGATTCCGGTTATTATGCTGACTGCAAAGAGTGAAGAAATGGACAAGGTCCTGGGCCTTGAAATGGGCGCTGATGATTATATTACCAAACCATTCAGCCCAAGGGAATTTATAGCAAGAGTCAAGGCAGTACTCAGACGCACCCGGGAAAAGCCGGCAGTTGAGAAAATATTGAAAATCGGCGATCTTGTGATAAATACCGGAACATATGTGGTGACCAAAAAGGACATTCCCATTAAGCTGAGCGCTACAGAATTCAGACTGCTGCTCTATCTGGCGGAACGAAAGGGGCGGATATTCAGCAGGGACATGCTGCTTGATGGAGTATGGAAAGATGAGGCCTTTGTCGAACCCAGAACGGTAGATGTGCATATCAGAAGGCTGCGGTCGCAGATTGAAGATGAACCATCCAGTCCGAAATATGTGAAAACCAGAAGGGGGATAGGTTATTATGTTGATGGCGAGTTATGAAACAGCATTTTTTTAAACGCATATTTTTTCTTTACTTTATCGTACTCCTTGGATCAGCTTTTTTCATTGAGTTATATGTAACAAATGTTATCGAAACCAATTATATAAATGAGCTGAGGAAGAGCCTCGTTGTTCAGAATGACCTCGTGGCTGAAAAAGTAACCTTTCATTCGCCCTCTGAATCAGGCAAACTCAGTGCAGATCTTAAAAACATCACCGGGGCAAGAGTAACTATCATTGATTCACAGGGAAAGGTACTTGGAGATTCTGACAATTCCCCTGAATCAATGGACAATCATCTTGACAGACCGGAAATACAGGATGCAGGAACAAAAGGAATTGGCTGGTCTTTGCGGCGAAGCAAGACCCAGTCACGTGAACTGCTTTACGTTGCAAAGTCCATTTATAAGGACAACAATATAGCGGGATATGTCAGGCAGGCTGTTCCCATTGATCAAATCAGTGCTCATGTTCCTGGCTTCCGGGCTGGTCATGACCTGGAAGACAAACAGGATAAGACAGTATATGGACCGGATTATAGATTACTCAGGGGCACTTGCCCATGGTATTTTCAGACAGAAACTCTATCTCAAGGATGCCGGCGAGTTTACAGAACTGGCAAATAACCTGAACAATATGTCTGCCGAGCTGAAGGACAATATGGAAAGGGTAAATAAGGAATCGAGCCGTCTTGATGTTATTCTTAAGAGCATCCCTGATTCAATGCTGCTCATTAACACAGCTGGCGTTATCAAGCTTGCAAATAAGACCGCTGTGCATCTTTTCGGACTTCCCCAGCTCTATGGCAAACCCTTTATAGAGGTTATTAGAAATCCTGATTTTGTTTCTCTCGTTGAAAAGGTCAAGAATTCACGTATGCCTGCATCTACCGAGATCACACTTGATCTGCCTGAAGAGAAATACCTTTTTGTGAAGCTCTCTCCCCTGGCATACACGGTTGGAGACCTTTCAGGTGTAATCGCAATTTTCAGTGACCTGACCCATTTAAAAAAACTGGAACAGATACGAAAGGATTTTGTTGCCAATGCCTCTCATGAGTTAAAGACACCGGTCACAGCTATAAAGGGATTTACAGAGACCCTTATTGACGGGGCTATAGAGGATAAAGAGAATGCCACCAAGTTTCTTTATACGATCAAGAACCAGTCTGATCGATTAAACAGACTGGTTGAAGACCTTCTTGTTCTGTCCAGCATTGAACTGGGGGAGGAAAAACTTAACAGGACCGATGTGGATCTTTCGATTCTCATCGATAAAGTAATGGAGACCATGGTTGTGAAGGCCGCAGAAAAGAACCTTTCACTCACAAAATCAGTCAGCGGTGATAAGACTATTAAAGCTGATATGGACAAAGTGGAACAGGTTCTTCTTAATCTCATTGATAATGCGATAAAGTTTTCATCGTCCGGAGTGATTGATATAGGGATTATGCAGGAAGACGGCTTGACATGCTTATACGTCAAAGACTCAGGAATAGGTATACCTGAACAGTATATTCCCCGGCTTGGAGAGAGGTTCTTCAGGGTTGATACTTCACGTTCCCGTGAGCTTGGCGGTACAGGCCTTGGACTTGCCATAGTAAAGCACATTGTTAAAGCCCATGGCTGGAACATGAAAATAGAGAGTGAAGCTGGCATGGGAACGACAGTAAAAATATTTATTTCCTGAATCGTAGGGCAACTCTTGCGGTTGCCCTGTTTTTTTTATCAAGGGCAGGGACAAGCCCTGCTCCTACAAGTCAAATTTCTCTTTCAAGGATCTTCAGGAGGGGGACATTTGCTTCCGGAAAATCATATTTTGGAAGGTCCTCTTTTTCCACCCACCGGACATCACGGTACTCATTTAATTTCACTTCTCCGTCAAGATAAACCGCTTTGTAAAAAGCTCTTCCCGGATTTCACGATTCAGGCATTTTTCATGAGTTTCTCCCTCCATGATTTTACCTCCGGGAAACTCCCACTTGCCCTTCAGGGGATCATCTTTCTGCCGTATTGCAATGAGAATCTTCCCATTTTTTTCAATAAGTGCTATAGCTGCCTGAATCATATATACAATTTAATGGTTATTCTTATTTCCGAATAATAACTTTCTAATCAATATTTATTATAAATAAACCTGCTATCAGAATATTTAGTCATTTGTAACACTCCTGTAACATTACAGCATTATAATTGAACGTATTTAAAGGAAGAAGATGAAAATACACCTTAACATTCTTGTAACCGTTTCTTCATATAGCTGTAATTTTTGCAGACTAAGCTATTATAAACGGAAACAAAAACTGAATGAATCAGGAACTGGAGGATTGCAGGAATGAAAAAAAACAGGACAATGATATTAATCTCAACACTTATTGCAGTTTCCATACTCTTTCTTTCTGTTGCAGCCCCGGTAATCGCAGCAGAGCGCAATTACATCAGCATCGTTGGATCATCAACAGTTTACCCTTTTGCAACAGTAGTAGCAGAGCAGTTTGGGAAAACCTCAAAATTCAAAACACCAAAAATCGAGGCAACTGGTTCAGGTGGTGGACTAAAGCTTTTTTGCAGTGGAATAGGAGTTAAACATCCTGATATTACAAATTCATCCCGCCGGATAAAGAAATCTGAAATTGAAATGTGCGCCAAAAACGGTATTATGGAGATAACCGAAATTAAGATTGGTTATGACGGAATCGTAATAGCCAATTCAACAAAGGCGAAAATAATGGAAGTGGGCCGTAAAGACCTTTTCCTGGCCCTTGCCAAGGATGTGCCTACCGGAAAAGAAGGCCAACTCATTCCTAATCCAAACAAAACATGGAAGGATGTCAATCCCTCATTGCCGAACATAAAGATCGAAGTGCTGGGGCCTCCGCCAACATCAGGTACAAGAGATGCCTTTGCAGAGCTGGCTTTGGAGGGAGGGTGTAAGAAATTCGAATGGATAGAGGCCATGAAAAAGAAGGACAAAAAGAAATATAAAGCCATCTGCCATGCAGTGCGTGAAGACGGCGCTTATGTAGAGGCTGGAGAAAATGATGTGTGTTCGGATTTTCTTTTCTTGATCAGAACGAAGACAGGGTACAGGGAAGCATCGTTGATGGAGTAGAGCCTACCTTTGAAAACATTGCAGATGGCAGTTATCCGGTCTCAAGGCCCCTGTATTTCTATGTCAAAAAAGCCCATGCAGGCATGATTCCGGGGATGAAGGAATTCCTTTCTGAGTTTACAAGTGATAAGGCATGGGGCGAAGAAGGGTATCTTATTGATAAAGGACTGATCCCTATGCCTGAAGAAGAAAGAGCGAAATTTAAACAGGATGCAAAGAAGCTTACTGACTTATCAATGTAGTATTGTTTTACCAGAAGCACTGGACGCGGGATCTGCCGCTGTCCGGTGTCTATTCTGTCTTTCCATGTCTACTGCTGAACCTATTCATCTGCTTACCCGGTACAAAAAATGAAAAATCTTGTACTGCTTTCGGTTATTGTTCTCCTGGCCCTGTTCGGGTACTTTCTCGGGAAACGGCGATCTGATGCATCTGTTAATGGAAAGATACGTAACCTGCATTCTCTTCCGTCA
>CALZMZ010000118.1 GCA_945788685.1 Thermodesulfovibrionia bacterium
AGTAACTCCATTAACCGTTACCAGGCCTTCGATTATCATTTCTTCGGCCTTTCTCCGTGAGGAGATGCCGCAGCGGGACATTATTTTCTGAATTCTTTCTTCCATAGTAAATTAAAGTACTAACTGATTAATCCGTTTGACTTAAAACATTGATTCATATAAAACAAACCGGGTCTCACCGGGTTTTACATATACTGTCTCGACAAATCGCTCTCCTTCGCCGCACCGGATGATATTGATATCATACTTACCTTCAGGGACTAACAGACGGCCCATATAAATTTCTCCGGGCAGGGTCCTCCATGAACGTGTATCTGCTTTCTCAATAAAAATATTGGCAATATTAAGAATCTGTCTGGTTGTCTTGTCTTTTACCTTATGAATGGCAATCTGTTTTGCTGCTACCCGTGCAATCATTTTTAAAGTGATCCGGCCTCTGCGGTCCTCAAGATTCTTGACTGCTATCCGGTTTATGTCTTCAACAAGCTCAGTATCTGATGCAATTCGCTGTGAAACTGAATCAGCAATCATTCTGCTGTTTCGGCAATACGGCTCTACTATTTGATAATCCGGAAATGCCAGGGCAACCGGGCCGTCTCTTGTTGGAATAAATATCTCGGTACTTCTTTTGACCGGAGCGATGCTGTTAAAATGGATGAGGATTATTTTTCCGTGATCAGGTTCACCAGTACCCTCTGACCGGCTGGCACTGATGTTATCGTCAAAATATTCCTGGATCTCATCTGTCCTGCCCGCGGCCTGTGCTGCTCTGACGAGATCTTCAATAAGAATGGAAGGAACCGGGGTACCGTAGTTCTCTTCGTATTGCTCAAATATATGTAATGCCTTGTAGTAATCTATATAAGCGTCATTCAGGTTCTTGCTCGCCTCATATATTAAACCGCTTAAATACCTGCCAAAGGCATCTTCACGGTAAACATTTTTTTTGCTGTGCTGGTCATTGATCATATTAAGAACTGCATCAAGCCTTCTCACCTCGACCAGTGACTCATCCAGCTGTCCGAGTTGAAGATAATTTAATGCTGAAAAGAGATTGATAAGCGCCCTTTCAAAATCTTCACCGGAGTAGGGCACTGTATAGTCATTCAGAAGAAATGACGCTGATTCCCTTGTCAGGCTTTTAGTCCATAATTCCTCGGCATGTATTTCAGCTCTCTGAAAGTATGTATTGCTCTTTTCGTAATTGCCGCAAAGCATATGTATCATGCCTGCATCCAGAAGAAAGAGAAGATGTCTGTTGGAGCCGTAATCTTTTTCATGGCTTTCAATATGCTCAACAGCAGCAACGCAGTCGTGGTTCACCATCTGACTCTCAAGTGCGTGGTAATTCAGACCCTTTGAACATCCGGATAAGAATATGAATATAATCATTAAGTGGAGGAGTTTTTTCATTTTATCTGATGCATCAAGAAAATATTGTAAATTGGACATTAATGGATTAGCTTCTCATAAGCTCAGAGGCGACTCCTCTCCCTTGACGGGAGGGGATTAAGGGGAGGGTGAAAATATGTATCAAAACACCCCCACCTTAGTCCTCCCCCGTCAAGGGGGAGGAAACTCTTAGCCAGGTAATTGAGATGCTTCGAGTAATCCTATTAAATTAGATCCTGCAATGTCGAGTAACATAGTACGCTTATGGTTTAAAATCCGGACGCTTGATGAACTTTTTTATCTTTTTGTCACCGATCCATACTTTCTTATGGGATTCCATGTCCGTCAGCTCAAGATCAACCTGATAAAACATGACAGCCTTCTTTTTTGTCTTGTCAAGTATGCTGTTTATTGTCCCCTGCAGCATAAAATCAGCACCTGTTTCCATTCTGTCTTTCTTCATCGTTTCTTCCGAGGAATGATAAGCCTGGTCCGTGCGTTCCTGTCTTATTTCACCTCTTTCTTCCCTGCTGGATACAAACTCGACTTCACCGGAGTTGATCAGCTCTCTTTCAAGGTCTTTGACAAACGTCTGTACACTGATGTGTTCATGACTGAGATTTCTCACTGTCCCCACAATAACAACAGGAAGGTTTCCATTATGAGACTGCATGAAATTCCTGATCCATGGACGGTCCAGTGCATCCTGAATCATTTCTTCAGAGACCAGCCGTGAATCAGTATCATTCCACCTTCCGCTCAGGTCAATCACCTCCTCTGTATCAACCCGTTTAACATCAGGTGAGCAACCGGAAAAAATTACTCCCATACAAATTAAGATTAACGATACATGCTTGATCATTGGTAAACCTCCGTTTCTCAGGTTAGTTATTAATTATAAATTATAGTTTCTTTCAGATTGAAGACTACCTCACCTATACTAATTAGAGTTTAAATACAAACTCTAACATTGAACCGTCATTCCCGCAGTCTGTTGAGCGGGAATCCAGTGCTTTCAATGAGGGCTGGATGCCCGATTAAAGACTTCGGGCATGACAGTCAGACAACCCGGACTTTATATACTCACGCTAAATAAAATATAACATAAATAAATCTTGTCTGCAGATAAGCAGAATTGTATGAATATTTTTGTAGAAACTAACAGGAAGTAAGTAATGTAAGTTCATGACTTAAGATTCCAGTCAATAAATGCCTATTCCCACTCAATAGTGCCCGGAGGTTTTGAACTTATATCAAAGACAACCCGATTAACACCTTTAACTTCATTAATGATCCTGTTGGAAATATATCCGAGCACATCATAGGGGATTTTTGCCCAGTCAGCTGTCATGCCGTCAACACTCGTAACAGCTCTTAAGGCAACGACATTTTCATATGTCCTTTCATCACCCATGACCCCGACAGTTTTAATCGGGAGCAGTACGGCAAAGGCCTGCCAGATGTCATGATAAAGTCCCGCCTTTTTGATCTCTTCCAGCACTATTGCATCTGCCTCTCGCAACATATCGGCCCTGAGGGGCGTAACATCATCTATTATTCTTATTGCCAGCCCTGGTCCTGGAAACGGATGACGGTGAATGACCTCGTCAGACATTCCCATTTCCTTTCCAAGAACCCTGACTTCGTCTTTAAAGAGTTCACGCAGCGGCTCAATAAGCTGAAGATGCATATTCTTTAAAAGTCCTCCTACATTGTGATGGCTTTTGATCGTTGCTGAGGGCCCCTTAAATGATGTGCTTTCTATTACATCAGGATAAAGAGTTCCCTGAGCAAGATATCTGGCCCCCTTGATCTTCTTTGCCTCTTCCTGAAAGATGTGTATAAATTCATTGCCAATGATCTTTCTTTTCTTCTCAGGATCGGCAACGCCCTTTAACTTCTTCATAAACCGTGATGCAGCATCTACACAGACAAGGTTAACATGGAAGTTTCTCCTGAGCATGCTCTGGACCTGTTTTGCTTCATTTTTTCTGAGAACACCATTGTCAACAAAGATGCAGGTAAGCTTTTTTCCTACTGCCTTATGCATGAGAACTGCAGTGACCGATGAATCAACTCCGCCGCTTATGGCACAGACCACCCTGTCTTTACCCACTTTTTCCCTGATCCCGGCAGTTGTTGTTTCTATAAATGACTTCATTGTCCATTTCGGTTTGCACTTACAGATATTAAATATGAAGTTTCGAAGAATTTTTGCGCCATGCTCTGTATGCACGACTTCAGGATGAAACTGAAGCGCAAAGAACCCCCTCTTTTTATCAGCCATTGCAGCTGTAGGAGAGTTGCTGGTATGTGCTATCCTTTTAAATCCCTTTGGTCTTTTTTCAATTCTGTCACCATGGCTCATCCAGACCACATTATGTTTTTTGGAAGCCAGTCCCTTAAACAGGTCTGTAAAATCATCTGCTGTAAGCTCGGCACGGCCGTATTCTCTCTTTGCTGCTTTTGCTACCCTGCCTCCAAGACAATGAGCCATGAGCTGCATACCATAACAGATTCCAAGGACAGGGACGCCCAGGTCATAAATACCCTTATCAGGGATAGGAGCTCCTTTTTCTGTTACTCCCGAAGGACCTCCTGAGAGTATGATTCCCTTAGGATTAAACTCCCTGATGGTATCCAATGTAACATTAAAGGGAAGTATTTCTGAGTACACTTTATTTTCCCTTACTCTTCTGGCGATGAGCTGGGTATACTGGGAACCAAAATCCAGTACAAGTATCTTTTCGTTAAATTCCATATTAAATTTAGGGGCCCAGGATTAAAGCATTCCAGGGTTTAAGTAACAGAAAAGCTATTTCACTTGACTCCTTGAATCCTTGACCCCTAGAATCCTTTCTTATAATTAATCCTGACTGTAATTCGGGGCTTCTTTTGTGACTGTTACGTCGTGTACATGACTTTCTTTTAATCCGGCAGGAGTTATTCTTATAAAACGTGATTTTTTCCGGAGTTCTTCTATATTTTTACATCCGCAATAACCCATTCCAGATCTTACCCCTCCTATGAGCTGATGAATGCTTGCAGAGACCGGGCCTTTGTAAGGGACCCTGCCTTCCACACCTTCGGGCACAAGCTTTTTACTTTCTACTTTTTCCTGGGCATATCTGTCCCTGCTGCCTGCTTCCATTGCGCCAAGAGAGCCCATACCTCTGTATACTTTGTATGTCCTTCCCTGGTAGAGCATGAGTTCACCCGGACTTTCATCTGTTCCGGCAAACAGACCGCCTATCATGACAGAGTTTGCACCTGCAGCTATTGCTTTTGTAATATCTCCGGAATATTGGATCCCTCCATCGGCGATAATTGGAACACCGGAGGCTTCAGCAACGTCAGAGCACTCCTTGACCGCGGTAATCTGGGGAACCCCTGCACCGGCAATAATTCTTGTGGTACATATCGAGCCGGGTCCTACACCGACCTTGACAGCATTGACTCCTGCTTTAATAAGATCTGTTGTAGCTTCTGCTGTTGCAACATTACCTGCGACAAGTTCGAGATCCGGAAATTTTTTTCGAAGGGCCCTGACAGTATCCATGACCCTTTTTGAATGACCATGAGCGGTATCAACAACAAGCACATCCACTCCGGCTTTATACAGGGCAGATGCCCTTTTGACGGCGTCTGCTCCTACTCCTAGGGCTGCGCCGACTCTCAGTCTTCCTAAATGGTCTTTGCATGCGTTTGGGTACTTCTCTTTCTTTTCAATGTCTTTTATTGTAATCAGACCGATCAGATTGGATTTCCTGTCCACAATGGGAAGTTTTTCTATCTTATGCTTGTGAAGTATCTTTTTTGCCTGTTCAAGGGTTATGCCTTCACTGGCGGTAATAAGGTTTTTGCTGGTCATGACCTCTGAAGCTCTTTTTTGAAAATTGGTTTCAAACTTGAGGTCCCTGTTGGTCAGGATTCCCACGAGTTTTTTGTTTTTTGTAATCGGAACACCGGATATTCTGTATTTCTGCATAATGGCAAGTGCCTTGGAGATCCTGTCCTCCGGCTTCATGGTTATCGGATCCACTATCATGCCGCTTTCAGATTTCTTTACTTTATCTACCTCTGTAACCTGGGACTTTATGGACATGGCCCTGTGAATAAATCCGATGCCGCCCTCCCGGGCTATTGCAATAGCAAGTTTTGCTTCTGTAACCGTGTCCATTGCTGCGCTCACTAT
>CALZMZ010000119.1 GCA_945788685.1 Thermodesulfovibrionia bacterium
CTGGTCTCATGGATATTACATGATAATCTTCCGGTAAGAGTGCAGCTCCAGATCCATAAATATATATGGGCGCCTGATGAACGTGAAGGCGTCTGATAAAATCAGGGGCAAGGAGTCAGGAGTCAGGAGTCAAGTCAAAGAAAACAGAACAAAGAACAGAGATCAAAGATCAAAGACTGAATCTTTCAGGGATGAACTGAATCATCTTAAAGAGACATCTTTACTAAGAAATCTCACATGTATTGAATCTCCCCAGGGTCCGCGAATATCCATTAAAGGGAAAACGTATCTCAATTTTTCTTCCAATGATTATCTGAATTTATCCGGGCATAGAGAAGTAGTAAAGGCAGCGTGCTATGCTATGCAGCAATATGGAGTGGGAGCCGGATCATCAAGATTATTAAGCGGCACTATTGAACCTCATGTCATGCTTGAGCGGTCAATTGCCAGGTTTAAAAGTACTCAGAAGTCCCTTGTATTTAATACAGGTTATGCAGCCAATACAGGCTTAATACCAGTTATTGCAGATGATACTTCCACAATCTTCAGTGATGAACTGAACCATGCAAGCATAATTGATGGGGTGAGACTGTCAAAGGCAAAAATCAGTATATATAAACATAACGATATGTCTCACCTTGAGGATCTGTTGGAAAAATCCTCGAGAGACAGATCAATATCAAAAAAGATAATCGTAACAGAAACTGTTTTTAGCATGGATGGTGATATTGCGCCTTTGAAATCAATACGTAAATTAAGCAAAAAATATAAAGCTATCTTAATGATCGATGATGCTCATGGTACAGGTGTTCTTGGCAAAACTGGAAGGGGAGGGCTGGAACATTTCAGCATTAAAGACAGCGGTATTATTCAGATGGGCACGCTTGGCAAGGCTGCAGGCTGTTTTGGGGCATTTGTCGCCGGGAAAAAGTCATTGATAGATCTCCTGATAAACAGGTCCAGGAGTTTTATGTATTCCACTGCATTACCACCTGCCGTAGCATCAGCATCAGCTATGGCGCTTCATATAATAGCTACAAGTTCATCACGTCTGAGAAGAAAATTATGGAGAAACAGGGAGAGGCTTTATAACGGACTTGCAGAGCTTGGTTTTGATACACTTCAAACTCAGACCCCGATAATTCCCATTCTTACCGGAGATGTTAATAATACCCTTCGTCTTGGAACATATCTATATAAGAATAAAATCTTTGCTCCTGCTATCAGGCCGCCTACCGTGCTGGAAAACAGATGCAGGATAAGGTTTTCTGTTACTGCCGGTCATACGTCTGATGATATTGACCGGGTGCTAGATCTATTAAGAAAATACAAATAAAACCATGGGGACACATCCCATGGGATATGTCCCTCAACAGGAATTAATATTATTCAATGGTCTGCCTAGTCACAGGTTCATCCAGGGGTCTTGGAAAATCCATTGCTCTGGCTCTTGGCAAAAGAAATCACAGAGTTGCGGTTCATTATCATGAAAATCGTGATGGAGCTTTAAAGACAGCCAAAGAAATAGACAATTCAATTGTTATACAAGGTGATGTCAGAAATAATGATGGCGTGAAGGACCTTGTAAAGAGTGTAATTGATACATGGGGCAGGATAGACGTTCTGGTCAATAATGCAGGCATAACAGAAGAGTCATTACTTATATCAACATCTGGGGAGGTTTTTGCAGATGTCATGAATACCAATCTGAAAGGCCCGATGAATATGACAAAGGCTGTTGCAAGGCATATGATGAAACAGAAAAGGGGGCACATTATAAATATTTCATCCTATGCCGGGACAAAAGGAAAGCAGGGATTATCAGCATATGCCTCATCAAAGGCTGCTCTTGCAGGACTGACAAGATCTGCCGCGTTTGAGCTGGGAAGGTATGACATAATGGTGAACGCTGTGTTACCGGGTTATATGAAAACCGATATGGGTTTAAGATCAAATGTTAAAGCACAGGAACAGGCTGTTAATGACAGCATTACAAAAAGCTTCTCTGAACCTGAAAATACAGCTGAATTCATATGTTACCTTGTAAATACATCGGGAATAACAGCGCAGATTTTTAATCTTGACAGCAGAATTCTATAAACAGGGATTCAAGGATACGAGGATACGAGGGGTCGAGTGACAATAAATGAGTAGTTTATTAATAACACCTGAATCCTTGACCCCCTGAATCCTATTTACTATGAATAAAAGCTTTTTTATTACAGGAACTGACACAGGTGTGGGAAAGACGTTTGTAGCCACGGGATTGATCAGGGCATTAAAGACAAAGGGTGTTGATGTGTGCCCCATGAAGCCTGCAGAAACAGGGTGCAGGGTGAACAAAGGTCGGCTTATACCTGAAGACATGATAAAGCTGATCAAGGCATCCGGCGTTGACGAGCCAATTGATTTAATCAACCCATACAGGATGAGAAATCCCCTGGCCCCGTCTGTTGCAGCAGAGATCGAAGGGATTATTATAAAAAAGAAGAGTATATTGGATGCTTATAAAAAGCTGTCAAAAAAGCATGACATGATAATTGCTGAAGGGGCAGGCGGTATTATGGTCCCTCTTTATAAGAGATATCTTTTTCTGGATCTGATCAGGGAGCTTGATCTGCCGCTTTTAATAATTGCCAGGCCCGGTCTTGGTACTATTAATCATTCTCTTTTGACAATTGAGGCCGCGCAAAAAAAAGGAATAAAGATTTTGGGCCTGATTTTTAATCATGTTGAAAAGACAAAAGCAGACCCGGCGCAAAAAACAAATCCTGAAGTGATTGCCTTTACAGGCAAAGTTCCTGTCATCGGGATTATCCCTCATATGTCACATAATAATAAAAAAGCAGAGAAAATATTTAATGAGATTTCATCAAAGATATTAAGCTCCAGGACTAATTGAGATTCTGAAATTATATCAGAGCGGTAGTTCGAAGCTTTCCTATATGAATAAGATAGTTTTGTGGAGTATTAATGACCTCGACACCGATACCATCTGAAAAATCAGGTGATATTGTGAGTCTGCACATCCTGACCGGCACATTAAGATGTGCGTTGCCTGTGTCAATACTCACTTTAAAACTTGAATCATTAGGAAAACACATGTCTTTTGTGGAAATAAATAATCCAGTCTCCGATATATTTGTAATGGTTCCAGTGTAGTCTCTATCGCAGCAGCTGAAATTGGCACTCAGGCTTGATGGGAACCGATCAGATGATCTTTTTTCTACAAATTTAACACGGAGTTTTTCTTTATTCTGTTTATAATTCATCTTTTGTGCTGGTGTTACCATCTCAAAATTGTTCTCTCCCTGCTCGTCACTGACGATCTTAAAGAAATCACAATTAATACAGGAAAATTTCTCACAGGCGTATTTGCCTGTCACATTACCACTTGCAAATGTTCCTGCAGTTGCCCAGCAAATTCTGCCCCCGTATGTGCCATCATTCAAACCATCGCATTCTGAACTGATCGATGCAGAACATACGCCATATCGACCTGCTTCATATCCACCTGTTTCCCTGCCGCAATTATGGTATTCCCAGCAGTTTTGCTTTTCTAACATTATTCAGTCCTTTCTCATTAATAACGTTTCCTTGTTCTCTATAATTTATTTACTATGAATCCTGGCAACAATCTACTAAAAAGAATTTATGAATTTATAACACAATCTAATATTTGTAAACCAAGCCTCCACCCGTTTGACTTAAACTATGCAATTCAGTTACCTTTACGAATATGCGTCATCCCGAGTGGATAAAAGTTCCTCTAACAGGTACTCATGAAACCAGAAAAATATTAAGAAGTTATGGACTGTCTACAGTCTGTGAAGAGGCCCGCTGTCCGAACCAGGGTAAATGTTTTTCTAACAATACAGCCACTTTCATGATTCTTGGTGATAAATGCACCCGGAACTGCTCTTTTTGCGCTGTTGATTCAACATGGCCCGGACCCCCTGATCCGGATGAGCCGCACAGGGTAGCTAAAGCCGCGGTTGAACTGGGTCTTGAATTTGTGGTTGTCACTTCGGTAACCAGAGATGATTTAGAGGACGGCGGGGCAGGGCATTTTGCAGCAACTGTCACAGCTATCAAAGATATAAATAATTCAATTAAAATAGAGGTCTTGACGCCTGATTTTAAAGGAGATACTCAGGCCTTGATAACTGTGCTGAAAGCCGGTCCTGATGTATTTAATCACAATATTGAGACAGTTCCAAGGCTGTATAACAAAATCAGGCCCGAGGCTGATTATTCACTGTCACTTGACGTATTGAAGAAGGCCGGGGAAATATCATCGCAAGTGAAGACAAAATCAGGCATGATGGTTGGTCTGGGAGAGACCTGTGAGGAGGTTCTTGAGGTAATTCAGGACCTTAGAAAGTCAGGATGTGATTTCCTGACAATAGGCCAGTATCTCCAGCCGGGAAGGAATAATATTCCGGTCATAGAGTATATAAGACCGGACGTGTTTGAGCAGTATAAACAGAAGGCACTGGAAACAGGCTTCAAAGCTGTTGCCTCATCCCCCCTGACAAGAAGTTCCATGAATGCCGGAGACCTTTTTGAAGGAGCATCTCCATAATACCAGCATTTCGCTCAACTTTTTTAAAGCTTACCTCCCTTGCCGTTTGATTAAAGTGGGCCAGTCTTTAAAAGATAAGTATTTTGTGTTAATCTGTTTTATCTGCGGATTATTAAGAAGGAGTTAACATGCACGAGTTTAAAAGAGTCAGAAGGCTGCCTCCATATGTATTCTCCATTGTAAACAAGCTCAAGATGGATGCACGAAGAAGCGGTGAAGATATAATTCCTTGCCTATGCTATGGTTGAACCCGGTGACCTTATTTTGACACCTGCACCTGCCTATCCGATTCATCCCTACAGCTTCATACTTGCAGGCGGTGATGTGCGAAGCATACCTGTTCAAAAGGATGCTGATTTTTTTGAAGCCATGGAGAACGAGTTTAAGGCAGCATGGCCCAGACCGAAAATATTGCTCATCAATTTTCCTCACAACCCCACTACAACCTGTACAGATGCTGCTTTTTTTCAGAAGGTGGTTGATTTTGCAAAGGAGAACAATATCATTGTTCTCCATGATTTTGCATATGCTGACCTGACTTTTGACGGGTATCAGCCTCCCAGTTTTCTTCAGGTGCCCGGGGCGAAGGATGTAGGGGTAGAGTTCTTTTCTTTGACAAAGAGCTATTCAATGGCAGGATGGAGAGTAGGCTTCTGCTGCGGAAACAGGGAAATTGTTGAGGCCCTTACGACTATAAAGAGTTATCTTGATTATGGTATGTTTCAGCCCATTCAGATCGCAAGTATCATTGCGTTGAGAGGTCCGCAGGACTGTGTCAAAGAAATTGCAAAGGTCTATGAAAACAGGCGTAATGTATTGATTCAGGGATTGAGAAACGCCGGATGGGAAATAGAACCACCAAAAGCAACCATGTTCGTATGGGCGGAAATCCCTGATCAATTTAAACATATGGACTCGCTTGAGTTCTCCAAATACTTAATAAAAGAAGCAGGAGTTGCCGTGTCTCCGGGTATCGGGTTTGGTTCTGCAGGTGAAGGATGTGTACGTTTTGCTCTTGTTGAAAATGAACAGCGCATTAGACAGGCAACCAAGGGAATAAAAAAGGCAATTAATAAATAATTGCTGAATATAATGAGTTTTTTTTAAGGACAGTCCGTATGACTGTCCTTTTTGTTTGTGACAGGTCTCATTCAAAACCGCCAATATGTATTATTTGGGTTAACTCTTGAAGAAAATTGATTATTTAGAGCATAATATTTAGTTACAAATAAACAACAGCTTAATCAACAAAATTAACAATTTGAAATAGCATGAAAAACAGAGAAATTAACATCGGCATTATAGGATATGGCACAGTCGGCGCAGGGACTGTAAAGATATTGCTGAAGAGAAATAAAGCGCTTCAGGCACAGCTTGGAGTTCCTTTAAAGGTCAGGAATATAGCTGATCTGGATATGACCACAGACAGAGGTATTAAACTGCCTGAGGGAGTATTGATAAACGATGCCCAAAAGATTTTAAATGATCCGGATATTGATATTGTTGTTGAGCTGATCGGAGGAATCAATCCTGCAAAACAATTTATCCTTGAAGCGATCAAAAAGGGCAAGCACGTTGTTACAGCCAACAAGGCCCTTCTTGCCGAGAAGGGCCAGGAAATATTCAGGGCTGCCAGTAAGAATGGCGTGACACTCGGGTTTGAAGCATCTGTTGCCGGAAGTATCCCGATTATAAAAATTTTACGGGAGTCATTGATAGGTAATAAAGTGGAAAATATATTCGGAATTATAAATGGTACAGCAAATTACATTTTGACAAAGATGACAGATGAGGGTGTTGATTTTGTCAGTACTCTTAAGGAGGCACAGGCGCTTGGTTATGCAGAGGCAGATCCCACTTTTGACATAGAGGGTATTGATTCAGCTCATAAGCTTGCCATACTTGCATCACTTGCGTATGGACTTCCGATTTCACTGAAAAAAATATACACTCAGGGAATAACAGAAATAACCCCTCTGGACATACAGTTTGCATCTGAATTTGGATTTAAAATAAAACTGCTGGCAATAGCAAAACCATCCGGTAAAGAGGTTGAACTGAGAGTGCATCCTACAATGGTCCAGGAGGGCATGCCTATAGCTAGTGTTAACGGTGTATACAACGCCATTTATGTTGAAGGAGATGCAACCGGTGCCGGACTTTATTATGGAAAGGGTGCCGGAGATATGCCGACTGGAAGTGCCGTAGTCAGTGACATTGCAGACATTGCCAGAAACATAAAAGCTGGGGCAGCAGACCGATTGCAGGGCTTTGACATATCAGGAAGGTCAGGTCTGAAAGTAAAAAAGATGGAAGATGTATCGACCTGTTATTACCTTCGAATGTCGGCAATCGACAAGCCCGGAGTGTTATCGAAGATATCCGGCATTCTGGGTGATAACAATATAAGCATAGAGTCAATGATTCAAAAAGGAAGAAAAAAGGAAAAAGCGGTTTCAATGGTTTTAATGACACATGAAGCAAAAGAAAAGGACATGATGAAGGCGCTGAAGGAGATAAGGAAGTTAAGGGTTGTGTCAGGCAAACCGCTTTACCTGAGAGTTGAAGGAGCTCATGCATAAAATGAATGATCTGAAAATAGATAAAAAACTTGATATAAGAGGTGAGGTCTGCCCATATACTCTGGTTAAATCCAAACTCGGAGTTGAGAGCATCGACGTAGGGCAGATCATTGAAATATTACTTGACTATCCTGAAGCATCGAGCAGTATCCCGAAGGCCATGCTTAATTATGGTCATTCAGTTCTCAAGGTGGATAAAATCAATGAGAAGGAGTGGATAGTCCAGGTAAGAAAAGAGGTAGAAGACTGATGGATTTTACAGAAGAGCAGTTAAAAAGATACAGCAGACATATAATCCTTCCTGAAGTCGGAGGAAAGGGACAGAAAAAGATTTCAGAAGCAAAGGTGCTGCTGGTAGGCGCCGGAGGACTTGGCTGCCCGGTAGGGTACTATCTGGCTGCCGCAGGAGTCGGGACCATTGCAATGGTTGATGACGATAAGGTGGAACTGAGCAACCTGCAAAGACAGATAGCACATAGTGTGAAGACCCTTGATGTTCATAAGGCTGATTCCGCAAAGCAGACTTTTGAAGCCCTGAATCCTGATGTTAATGTCATTCCCATAAAGGAGAGATTAAACAGCAAGAACATACTTGATCTGTTCAAAGACTATGACATCATTGTAGACGGGACTGATAACTTTCCCACAAGATACCTCATAAATGATGCATGTGTAATGCTGAAAAAGCCGTTAGTCAGTGGCGCGATCCTGAGGTTTGAAGGACAGGTAACAACTATCATGCCTCACGATGGGCCATGCTACAGGTGTCTTTTTGAAGAAGCGCCTCCCGCCGGTCTTGTGCCTTCATGCCAGGAAGCTGGTGTGCTCGGTGTACTTCCGGGAGTTATAGGTGCGCTTCAGGCGACAGAGGTTTTAAAACTGATCATAGGAAAGGGGACCCCCTTGAAAGGCAGATTATTAATTTATGATGCCCTGGGCGTAAACTTCAGAAAAGTGAAGATCCCCAAAAATGATGAGTGTGCTATGTGTGGCAAAAATCCGACTATCACAGAACTTAAGGATTCACCTGAAGAGTATTGTTCGATATAAAAAGCTGACAGCTATAAGCTATTAGCTATCAGCTGAAAAATATGAAAACGGATATCGATAAAATACAGTAAAAAAAGATTTTGTATTAATGGAGGCGAATTAAATGGGTTATGTAAAAGGACTGAAATGCAGGGAGTGCGGTAGGGAATACCCTGTTGATCCTATTTATGTATGTGAATTCTGCTTTGGACCTCTGGAGGTCCTTTACGATATTGAGAGTATTAAGAAGGTTATGACCAGGGAATTGATTGAATCCCGTAAACAAAACCTCTGGAGATACAAGGAACTGCTGCCCATAGACAATGACCCTACCAGCGGTCTTCACTCAGGCTTTACCCCTCTTGTCAGGGCTGACAAACTTGGAAAGCACCTTGGAATGAAGGAGCTTTATATTAAAGATGATACTGTCACTCATCCCACACTTTCCTTTAAGGACAGGGTTGTTGCAATCGCACTTTCAAAGGCAAAGGAGTTCGGCTTTGATACTGTTGCATGCGCATCTACAGGAAACCTCGCCCACTCGGTATCAGCGCACGGCGCTGCCGGAGGGTTTAAAAGGTTTATTTTTATTCCTGCCAGTCTTGAAAGGAGCAAGATCATTGCGTCACTTGCTTATGAACCAAATCTGATAGCGGTAGACGGCAATTACGATGACGTAAACAGGCTTTGCAGTGAAGTTGCCAATAAATATAACTGGGCTTTTGTGAACATCAATATCAGGCCATTTTATGCTGAAGGTTCCAAGACCCAGGGGTATGAAATTGTTGAACAGCTTGGATGGAAGGCGCCTGATGCAGTGGTTGTTCCCTGTGCAAGCGGTTCATTGCTGACAAAAATCTGGAAGAGCTTTAAGGAAATGAAAGAGATCGGATTGATTGACAATCTGAATACCAGAGTGTTTTCAGCACAGGCTACGGGATGCTCTCCCATTGTAAAGGCCATTAAGAATAATGTGGATGTTATAAAACCTGTTAAACCTGACACCATTGCCAAGTCTCTTGCTATTGGAAATCCTGCTGACGGGTATTACGCGACCAGAGTTATCAAAGATACCGGAGGATTCGGTGCAGATGTTTCTGATGAGGAGATAATAAGCGCGATAAAGCTGATGGCAAGGACCGAAGGTATCTTTGCAGAAACAGCAGGAGGAGTAACGCTGGCTTCTGCCATGAAACTTTTAGAAACCGGTCATATCGACAGGGACGCAGTTACCGTATTATGTATCACAGGT
This sequence comes from Thermodesulfovibrionia bacterium, assembly GCA_945788685.1. Lineage (GTDB taxonomy): Bacteria > Nitrospirota > Thermodesulfovibrionia > UBA6902 > UBA6902 > CALZJD01. Next base: position 9,449 of record CALZMZ010000119.1, read on the forward strand.
AACGGACTGAAGACCAAAGAGGCGATTGTGGGTCACACTGTTGAGCCTTATCATATAGATCCAAATATGAAGTCATTTGAGGAGACCCTGAAAAAGATAAGAGCTTAACAATAAGTTAATCATTACTGGTTAAACGTTAATCGAGAACATCAAAAACATATCATTAACCAATACCATGTAACTATTAATTAATAACAGGTAACTGGTAACGATTTTTTCAAAGGAGGATTATAGATGGCGGTTAAAGTTAAAATCCCTGTACCTCTTCAGAGGCTTACACAGGGCAAGGAGGAAGTTGAAGGAGACGCTGGGACCATTATTTCTCTGATCAATAACCTTGATCAGAAATATCCCGGACTGGGAGAGAGAGTGTCTGAAGGGGGCAAGTTAAGACGGTTTGTGAATATCTATGTTAATGAAGAAGATGTACGATTTATGAAGAATGAGGAAACAGAAGTAAAAGACGGGGACGAAGTGTCCATTGTGCCGGCTATAGCAGGAGGCTGTTAGCTGATGTGCAGAGTATATCATGCTGTTCAGACAGATGATATTCAAATAATGTACGATTCTAAATTTAATAAAAAGGGGGATCGAAATGAAGAAAAGGGTTAAGCTGACCTTTCCTCAGGACCTGATAAAAGAACCTGTAATTTTTACTATGGCCAGGAAATTTGATGTAATACCGAATATACGAAGGGCACGTGTAACAGAGAC
>CALZMZ010000120.1 GCA_945788685.1 Thermodesulfovibrionia bacterium
AAAAGGGACAACCATCTCAGGAGTCCGGACTTCTTTGATGCTGCCAAATATCCAAACATTACGTTTAAGGCAACGTCAATAAAGTATAGCGGCCCCAACAATCTTACCATTACAGGCAATATCACGATTAAAGATGTAACAAAAGAGATAACGCTTACCGGGGAAACCCTGGGCCCTGTCAAAGATCCATGGGGAAATACCCGCATGGGGATTAATGCAAATGGTATGCTGAATCGCAAGGATTTTGGTCTGTTATGGAATAAAGTCCTGGAAAGTGGAGGACTGCTGGTTGGTGATACGGTTAAATTAATAATTGAGGGAGAAGGCATTCTGAAACAGTAGCTGTATATATGAAATTTAAAATTGACCTGCATGTACATTCAAAATTCAGTGGTGATACAGATTCCGAACCGGAAGAATCAGTACGGCATGCAATACAGTCAAACCTGTGCGGTATAGCTTTTACAGAACATTACTCGTATGAGGTCTCTGAGTATGCTGAAAAGCTGAGAGAACAATATGAAGACAGGATCAAGGTATTCCGGGGAGTTGAATTTTCCTCGGCTGATGGACACTGTCTTGTCTTTGGCGTCAATACGGACAGGCTTTCTATTAAAAATGCACCTGTTGATGAAGTAGTACAGAAAGTAAATGAAAAAGGAGGTGTAGTCATTCCCACCCATCCCTTCAGGGGAAACAACAGCATGGGAGAGAGAATAATGCAGGTAAAAGATTTTTGTGCATTGGAAGGCTGTAACGGTTACTCCCATCACTCTCAGAACAAAAAAGCTATTAAGGCTGCTGATGAATTGAACCTGCCTTATACAGGAGGATCAGACGCCCATGAACCTCGTGAAGTAGGCTCATGTTACACAGAGTTTGCCAGTGAAGTGACACATGACAATTTAATTGAAATGTTAAAGGCCGGCAACTACATCGGTGTTGATATAAGAAAGATAAGCAGGCACTGGCCTTTTTAATTCATATCGAGGTTCAACCTCGATATGAAATGCACTACCTGGCTAAAAGAACTATTGACGTCCTGGGTTGTATTAATATCCTGTCACTGCTTATCCGGGGTTCATGCCCGGAAGGAGGTATGCTTTCAATATTTTCAAGAAATGTGTTTATAGCCTGATACCAGGATTTATGTTCGGATGGTGCAGGTATCTTCTGCGATATTTCTTTATTGCCTGCATTTAAGATTATAAAAAAATCATTATCAGGGCTTTCAATAACTGATCCATCAAGAGAGAAAGCGATAGAGCGTTTACTTATATTGTCCCAATCTGGTTGTTTTAATTTCTCATCCATCCATTTAATGTCCTGCAGGCCGTTATTATTCAGATCTCTGCCCTGAAAAAAATGACCACGTCTGAAGACAGCATGGTCTTTTCGAAACTGAATAAGCCTTATTACAAAATCCAGAAATGAGCGGTTTGTTTCTGCATATTCCCAGTTGATCCATGAGATTGCATTGTCCTGACAGTAGGCATTATTATTACCGTTCTGGGTGCGTTTGAATTCATCTCCTGCAAGCAGCATCGGAACTCCCTGTGAAAGCATAAGGGTAAGGAGAAAATTTTTCATCTGTCTTTCCCTTATAGCATTTATTGCGTTATCATCTGTCGGGCCTTCCACCCCATAGGCATGACTTAAATTGTCATTGGTTCCGTCCCGATTATCCTCACCATTGGCGGTGTTATGTTTATGGTTATATGAGACCAGGTCATTGAGAGTGAATCCATCATGGCAGGTGATAAAGTTTATACTGTGAAATGGACGCTTACCCGCATGCTCATACAGATCCGCACTGCCTGATATGCGTGTGGCCAGCCTGGAGACACATCCATCATCGCCTCTCCAGAATGCACGGACATCATCCCGGTATTTTCCATTCCACTCTGCCCAGCGTTCCCCCGGAAATGAGCCCACCTGATATAACCCTGCCGCATCCCATGCCTCTGCAATGATCTTTGTGTCACGCAGTACAGGATGTTCCGATATACTTCTCAATATGGGAGGATTTTCCAGGACCTTGCCGTCGCTGTCCCGTCCAAGGACTGAGGCCAGGTCAAAGCGGAAACCATCCACATGCATTTCCAGCACCCAGTAAATAAGGCTGTCCAGAATGAAATTCTGTACGATCGGATGATTGCAGTTCATGGAGTTGCCGCAGCCTGAATAGTTTTTGTAATACCGGTTGTTCTCCAGCATGTAATAAATTGAATTGTCTATGCCCCGGAAGCAGATAGTCGGTCCCATCTCATTCCCCTCTGCTGTATGATTAAATACAACATCCAGAATAACCTCAATGTTTTCTTTATGAAGCGCCTTTACCATCTGCTTGAACTCCTCTACCTGCTGACCAAAAGTGCCTGATGATGAATAACGGCTCCGCGGTGCAAAGAAATTAATGGTGCTGTAACCCCAGAAATTTTTCAGTTTTTCACCTGTCGCCGGATTATGGTTTAATATCTCATCTTCATCGAACTCATGAATCGGCATAAGTTCAACTGCAGTGATGCCCAGTTCCTTAAGATAGGGTATTTTTTTTATAATGCCCCTGAATGTCCCGGGCTGCGTAATCCGGGATGAGGGATGACTGGTAAAACCCTTAACATGCATTTCGTAGATGATAGTATCTGAAAGAGGAATTCGGGGATGCCTGTCTTTATCCCAGTCAAACATATCATGCATAACAATACACTTGGGTGCTCCCCCGGCACTGTCTATTGTACAAAATGACAGGTCTTTATCAGGAGAGTTCATATCATATCCACGTGCATCAGACAGGGACCAGTTAAAATTACCGGTAACAGCTTTTGCATAGGGATCCACAAGCAGCTTATGCCTGTTAAAGCGATGACCATTGCCAGGATCGTACGGTCCGTCTATCCGGTAACTGTATAAACTGCCCGGCTTTACCCCGCGGACCGCAACATGCCATACATCACCGGTGCGATGATACTCAGGATCAAGATGGATTTCTGATTCCGGTGCTGAGTCCTGCGCGTTTTTAAAAAACTGCAGGCAAACGCCTGTGGCATTCCGGCTGAATATGGAAAACTGGGTGTACTCACCCTGAAAGGTGGCGCCAAAGGGAAGGGGATGCCCAGGAAAATAGCTTGTGTCCGGATTATCCATTAAATGTAATTATGTATTTAATATATATACAATATGTTAGTTCTTACATTTACATCATAATAATTTAAAAATTAAATTTCATGCAACATTATATTACTCAGCGCTATAAATCGTGTTGTATGTAATGGGATCAGTGTCAGGTGAATCAATAGGAACAAGTTTCTGGTCATTTACATTCAACCATTGATATTCAGGCCACAACCTGCGCAGTTTGCCGTCTTCCGGTGGTTTTGAATGACTGGAATTGCCGTAGATCACCTGCAATATCGCCACTCCATGATCATTCTGCATGTCAACAAGAAAGACATCTCTGAATTTTTCAAAACTTATATTGTGCTCACTGATTATTTGTGAGATATCGGACATGGGAACTTTTACAAGTACGTACTTCCAGACACCCCTCTCGCTTAAACGGGTAAGGGTCCGGGCTTCGGCACTTGCAACATATACAGTAGAGATAAAATGCATTCTCTTTAAAAACTGCGCGGCCACAACTGCAGCTGTCCGACGTCCTCCCACGGCATGATGAAAACCATAATTTTCAAAGAGTTTATTATGCAGGTTTTGGGCGTACCTTTCGTTATGCTCGTACAGCTCTTTTGAAATATATCGTAACTGCTGCGCCATATCCTCAGTAGCGTCATCAATAGGCCAGTCAATCCTGACATGAAAATGGGTCAAAACATAACGGTTCTGTCTTTTTATAGAAGGGTCCTGCTGTACAAGAATTGCATAATCCACAGGGGTCAAATCTACAAGGAATTTCCCGAAACCCGGATTATCAAAATAACGCAGGTTTTTTGTATAACGCCTGTGTAGTTGAACATTTATCATCTGCTCCGTAACAGATTCCTTGGTTATCTTGTTGCTGTCAAAAAAACGGATATATTTTTTATAATTCCCCGGGATCATCCCTTCACAGAAGATGACCAGAAAGTGGTTCTGGTGGATATATTCCTTTTCAATCACCTTGGCCCTTGGCTTTAATTCGCGCTTTGGAACAAATGGATAGGGCTCACCTGCTTCCATAAATTTCCAGTATGAATCAACAAGTGCATGTTTCATCAGATAATCATCCATCTCGTCACGCAGGATTTCATATACAGAACGTCTGATGCGTTTCTTAAAGCTCAGGTGAAACCTGTAAGGCCAGACAGGCATGGTTTCCTCTTCCGGTAATTTATGGCTTCTATTTACAATATGACAGAAACAATAATATCATTAAATCACAAATCATACATTAAATGCATCAGTCTTTTAAAAAACTATACATTATTACGTGAATGGATGTGTGATAATCAAACATGAGATGAATAACAGTTTGACGAAAAAACTTTATCAATGTGCTCTTGCATGTATGTTTGCTGTCCTTTCTGTTCAGCATGCATCTGCAGTGCTTCAGATACATGTTGCCGTAGAAGGCATTGATGGTGATATCAAAAAGAACGTCCATGCCTACCTGGGTATTGAACGACAGAAAGACTATCCTGATCTCACAGCAAGTCTTATCAGGAAACTTCATGAAAAAGCTCCGGAGGAGATCCGTCTGGCTCTGCAGCCGTTCGGATACTATAACCCGGTCATACAATCTGAACTCACCCGGGTTGGCGAGGTATGGAGTGCCCTGTACAGAATTGAAGCGGGCAGACCGGTTTTGATCGATACGCTCGATATTTTAATCAGAGGAGAAGGATCAGAGGAAGAGAGGTTGAAATCTCTGAAAGCTAAACTGCCCCTTAAAAAGGGAGATATACTGGTTAATGAGAATTACGAGGCAGCAAAGCGAATGCTGCTGGACACAGCAATGAGGTACGGTTATTTGTTGTCCGGGATGACTACAGCAAAGGTTGCCGTGTATCCGGGAAGAAACAGTGCAGATGTAGTATTGCATCTGGATACGGGACCGCAGCACTTCTTTGGAAGTGTTGAGTTTGAACAGGATGCATTCAATCCGGAATTCCTTGCTCGCCTGGTCCCTTTTCAGAGAGGAAAGCCCTATGTCCTGTCCAAAATCCTGCTGCTGCAGACGACTCTGAATGATATAGATTATTTTGATTCAGTGGAAATAACGCCTCTTGTAGACAGGTCAAAAGATTATGCAGTACCCATAGAAGTCAATCTTATTCCGCATAAAAAGCACAAATATACGTTCGGACTTGGTTATGGAACAGATACGGGCGTGCGGGGAAGTGCCGGATGGGAAAACAGGCGGGTGAATAAAAACGGTCACCGTTTCAGATCACTGCTAAGGCTGTCAGAGATCAGGTCAAGCATTACAGGAGAATATCAAATCCCTCTCAGGAAGCCGCAAACAGAAAATATCGTACTGACATCAGTCTATATCACGTATGAACAGGAGACATTCGATATAGGAGATGAGTCAGGAAGCTCAAACCTGCTGATCCCCGGGATAAGCTGGACAAGAATTAGCGCTGATAATCCGATAATGGCGCGGAACGGCAGCAGACTGTATCTTGACATGAGGGGGGGGCATGATGCGTTACTGTCAGATACCTCATTTATGCAGGCACGCTTGCAGGTTAAGTATATCCGGGGAATCACGGCATTAAGCAGAATAATTGTCAGGACCGAAGGGGGAACATCACTGGTGGATACTTTTTCCAGCCTGCCGCCTTCTGTACGTTTTTTTGCGGGGGGTGATAACAGCGTCCGCGGATATGCGTACAATTCACTCGGACCGGAAGACGAAGAGGGTAATGTGATTGGGGGGAAATACCTCCTGGCAGGCAGTGTGGAGTTTGAACATCAGATAGCAGATCAATGGAGTGCGGCTGTGTTTTATGACGCAGGCAATGCCATGGATGACTTTTCGGATCCATTGAGAAAGGGGGCTGGTTTTGGTATTCGCTGGGGATCGCCGGTCGGCCCGATCCGGCTGGACCTCGCATTTCCCGAGGATGACCCGGATAAATCATGGCGAATACATTTCATCATAGGGCCTGATCTATGAAAAAGATTATTTTCAGAATATGCATCACACTGCTGATAGTGCTGATAATGAGCCTGCTTTTGGTCACGTCTACAGAAACAGGTCTTCAATGGGTTGTTGCTCTCACACAAAAGGCGATTCCCGGCAGCCTTTCATTCAGCTCTGTAAAGGGCCGTTTCATCGGTCCCCTCAAGCTCAATGGACTTGTATATAGTACTGATGATCTTACATTTGCTCTTGAATCTGCCTCTCTTGACTGGAAACTGTCCCGGCTATTATTTCTTCAGCTGCACATCGTTGATCTTACTGCATCGGGAATTCAGATTGAGACAGGGGAAAGGCTTAATGTCCGGACAGACTGGAACATACATTCTGAAGGATTCTCAGCAATAGAAGGCACAGGTTCATTATCAGGAAACATGAACCAGTTAGAGATTGAGCAGTCGGTCAGTGCACCTGTTCATGCCCTGCTTCGGGCAACAGTGGGTGACCTGATAAAAGAACCCCGGTGGGACATGGACCTTACCCTTAACAGTGTTTCATTAAACAGGATAAACAGCACATGGCCCGAGGTGACAGCCAATGCAAAGGTTTCCAGTACAGGCACAGTTTCAGCATTTGACCTACATGGTGATATGGACCTTGAGGAGAAGCAGTACGGGCAAATCGCAGTCAGTTTTTCCGCTGGAAAAGAGCATGATACATGGCTGGCAAGAAACCTGAAAGTATCGGTCCCCGGCACTGAGGCAGTGGCTGAATTATCAGGCAGGTATATTCATGATGACAACGCAGCATCGTTTGCGTCTCACCTGGTCTGGAATGCCCTCTCATGGCCTTTGCAAGGGAAAGATCCGGTGATAACCAGCAGGGAAGGCACGTTTGACATCAAGGGGGCTCCTGATAAGTATGAAATAGCACTGACAACTGATGTAACCGGACAGCAGATTCCGCAAAGCAGCGTAAAGCTTCATGGGACAGGATCAATGAGCAGTGTTCATGTACAGTCCTTAACCGCAAAGCTCATGGATGGCGTCCTGAACGCCAATGGTTCGGTGAAATGGGATCCATCGATCAGCTGGAATGCTTCCCTGAATATGAAATCCATAAATCCGGGAACGCAGTGGCCTGACTGGAAGGGTGACCTTGACATGGACATACGGGCAGAAGGGGACATGCACAAAAGTTCCCCGCGCTTACTTATAGAAAACGCCAGTGTCAAGGGCGATCTCCGCGGGTATCCGTTTTCTGCTGATACCATCTTTTCCATGAATAACGGGACCTATCATCTAAAGATGCTTGATGTTGTTTCCGGCTCTGCTCTTCTGCACGCGTCTGGCGCATATTCAGATGTATGGGATGCGCAGTGGGATATAGCTGTGCCTGATCTTGGAGAGCTTATCCCGGAAGGGAAAGGTCAAATTAACGGGAAGGGAACAATACGCGGGAAAGCCGCCCTCCCGAAAGTCACGGCAGAAGTCAATGGCAGCCGGATATCCTATGAATCGTATCAGGCCGGCAGCCTGGCAATAGAAATGCACGTGGATACAACAGGTGAAGAAAATTCACTGATTGATGCAAACGCTGCAAACATCCTGATTGATACGCAGGAAATTAAAAACATTAATTTGACAGCAGACGGAAACCCGGCTTCACACTCAGTATCATTATCAGTTGAAACACAGAAGGAGTCTGTCAACATCTCTGCAGATGCAGGATATGATGAAGCGACCTGGAAAGGGGGCCTTGTGCAGGCAAATCTCGATCTGGCTGATTATGGTGTCTGGAAGCTCAGGCAGCCCGGGATGTTTGTCCTGTCTCCGCAATCAGCTGACGTTCGCGATCTGTGCTGGGTGCAGGATGCCGCATCTGTCTGTATACAGGCCCTCTGGACAGAGACAGAAGGTCTGACAGGTAAGACTGGACTGTCTGACATTCCTTTATCATTATTCAAGCCGGTGATCCCGTCCAATATTTCGTCTGAAGGATTGCTGGCTGGAGATATCGATATATCCTACGGAAATAATACATTGTATGGAACGGCCTCGATTGTACTTCCCGCCGGTTCGGTCTCCTACGCACTGGATGAGAAGGATTCTGTAATCCTGCCTCTTGGGCTTACCCGGCTGGACACCATATTAAACCAGGACGGGATTGATCTGGATTTTGAAATGTCACTTGCTGAGAGAGGAAAGGTCAGCAGCAGTATCCGTCTTCCCGGTTTTTCTCCTTTTGATATGAATATAGAGAAACAGGAAGTCTCTGCCCGGGTTCAGGCTGATCTGAGCACACTTGACCTTCTTCCCCTGTTCACATCTGTCGTTGCAAAACCTGCGGGTGTTATAAGCACTGATCTGAGCATCACAGGGGTCCTCGCTCATCCGGGAATCACCGGATATGTGAAACTTGATAAGGGGCAGGCTGAATTACCAGACCTTGGTTTACTGATAAAAGACATGGATCTCAATGTAACATCCGACAGTTCCGGGATCGTGGACATTGATGGAAAACTGTCATCAGGTAAAGGTACTGCTTCTGTCAGGGGGAAATTGGAAATACAGGATCCTGCGACAATCAAAGCAGACATCCGTGTGAAAGGGGAGAATGTGGAAGCTCTCAAAATACCTCAGGTATGGGTTGTCGTTTCTCCGGACATATCAGGTTGTTGTCCCTGATGCGCTGATAGAACCGCCGGATCTTTCCGGCGCAGTATCTGTTTCCCCGGATGTCGTTATCATTTCAGAAGAATCTCCTGAGGCCGAGAATGATAAGTGGAATATACACAGCCAGATGCAGCTCACACTTGGCGACAATGTAAAATTCAGGGGTTTCGGCCTCAGCGGCCGTATTACAGGCGGGCTCGATATAACGGAGGAGCCGGGAAAGGCAACAAAGGCGCTGGGTGAAATGCAGGTGATGGATGGCCAGTACAAGGCGTATGGGCAGGAGTTAACTATAGAAAAAGGACGACTGCTCTTTGTCGGTCTGATAGATGATCCCGGTCTTGATGTCAGGGCGGTGCGAAAGATACAGGACGTCTCTGCCGGCGTCCAGGTGATCGGAACATTAAAAACCCCTGAGATGCGCATTTACTCTGTACCTGCGATGGACCAGAGCGACGCGCTGTCGTATCTGCTGTTCGGGCGGCCCATGAACCGTCTCTCCAATTCTGAAGGGGGGAAGCTTCACAACACTGCTTCGTCTGCCTATGTAAGCGGAGGGGGGCTGCTTGCGAAAAAAATCGGAGCGGCATTCGGGATCCGTGACGTTGAGATCGAAAAAGGCGAAACCGAACAGGAGAGCGCGCTCGTCATAGGCAAGTATCTTTCCCCGAAGCTGTATGTAAGTTATGGGATAGGTCTTTTTGAGCCGGTCAATACAATCCGGATGCGCTATACCTTAAACCCCATGTGGCAGCTGCAGACGGAACACGGGGTAGAAAGCGGCGGCGACATCTTATATACAATTGAGCGGTAACGAATCATTATATGTTCCTGACGTTCCTCTGAAGCGTTCTCACTGATCTTTCCCGGAGTTTCAATATGAGCAGACTGGCTCTCAACTTGATTACTATGAATCCTGCACCGATTTCATGCAGGGCCTCCTGATCCCGTGCTTTGCACGTATCTGACGCAATGCAGGGCTGCGCGTGGTAACGGCAAAGGCCTGCCCCGAAATATCTGCTCAGAATAAGGCCGTTTATGAATTGCTCATTCTAAATACATGTTATAATTGACAGTGAAAAAAATCTGGTCTTTACATGAAAGCAGGAGTCCTGTTATCGCTACAGCAATTCATAACGGGCACAAAGTCCGACCGGAATTGGCAGAACTGCTCGCACTGAGCGATTCAGAACGATTACGGGAGGAAGACCCGTTCACAGCTGAGTGGGCGGCAATAGCGAATACGAAAATAGTGGCCCTGCACTCCCGTTTTGAGGTAGATTTAAACCGTCCCAGAGACAAGGCGGTTTATGTGAGTCCGGAAGACGCATGGGGACTGAAGGTGTGGAAATCTGAACCGTCTGAAGATATGATTGCCCGCTCACTTGAAGCATATGATGCATTTTACTCTGAAGTCATGAGGGTGCTGAAAAATGCGGAGCAAAGG
>CALZMZ010000121.1 GCA_945788685.1 Thermodesulfovibrionia bacterium
AAAAGAATCACATCATAACATCATCGATAGAGCATCCGTCTGTTCTTTCAGTGTGCCAATGGCTTGAACATAACGGGTTTGAAGTAACATATCTCAAGGCAGATCGTTCAGGCATAATAGATCCTGCAGAGCTGGAATCTGCCATTACAGATAAGACTTTTCTTGTAAGTATAATGATGGCCAATAATGAAACCGGATCAATTCTGCCTGTTAAGCAGCTGGCCCGATTGTGCAGGGACCGCGGGGTGCTATTTCATACAGACGCAACCCAGGCAATTGGCAAGATCGCTGTTGATGTTGATGATCTGAATGTTGATCTGCTCACTATGTCAGGGCATAAAATTTATGGTCCAAAAGGCACAGGGGTACTGTATTATCGAAAAGGGATATCATTGGAACCGATTATCCATGGAGGAAAGCAGGAACAGGGCCTCAGGGCCGGTACAGAAAATGTATCAGGAATAGCAGGCCTTGGAAAGGCTGCAGAGCTTGCGGGACAGAACCTTGCTGAGATGGACCGCTTAAGAACTCTGAGGGACCGACTGGAACGTGGGATAAAAAAGCTTGTTCCCGGATCCCGGCTTAATGGACATGAGAACCGGAGACTGCCCAATACTCTCAATATGCTTCTTCCCGGCCTGAGAGGAGAGTCCATGGTACTTGCCATGGACCAGAGAGGGATAGCATTTTCATCAGGCTCAGCATGCAGAGCAGGTTCGCCAAAACCGTCACATGCACTGCTTGCAATAGGTCTGACAGAGGAAGAGGCCCACTGTTCAGTCCGGATTTCCCTTGGTCTGAACAATAAGGAAAAAGATATTGAGCTGACTTTAAAGGCATTTGAACAGGTCATAAGGGATGCATCCATGACAGCACGTTTTGTCCCCTGCAGGTGATGTATCTTATAAATAATTTATGAATTAAGGATTGGAAAGGAACAGCATGTATCCTGATGTCATCAAGAAAGAACACCGAATAGAAATCCGCAGTCATATTGACAGCTCATTTAGATCAGAAATAATAAAAGATGTTTCAACCGGTCTGAATGCCTCGAGAAAATCGATACCAAGTAAATATTTTTATGATGAACGGGGTTCGCAGCTCTTTGAGGAGATTTGTACTCTCCCTGAATATTATCCAACCAGAACAGAGATGTCGATATTAAAGCTGTCTGCGCCGATAATAATGAAATCATTTGACAGGGGAGACATTGTTGAACTGGGGTCCGGTGCTAACGGGAAGATACGGATGCTTCTTGATGCAGCCGGTCACTCAAAGCTTTCAGGCTTAAGATATATTCCTGTTGATGTGAGTGAAACAGCCCTCACTGAAGCATCAGAGGAACTGTTAAAGATATATCCAAAGCTTGAAGTGCTGGGGATAGTTGCAGACTTTACCCTGCATATGGATGCCGTACCATCTGAACACAAAAAATTAATTTTATTTCTTGGCAGCACCATAGGAAATTTTGATGAAAAAAAGAGAGAAGATTTTCTGAAATTAGTTGCCGGAACCATGAATAACAATGACATCTTTCTCGTAGGATTTGACATGCTAAAACCTAAGGCCACTCTCGAAGCCGCATATGATGATATGCGGGGAGTAACGTCAGAATTTAATAAGAATATTTTGCGTGTCATAAATCGTGAACTAGGAGCGGATTTTAAACCATCTCACTTTGATCACGTTGCTTTTTTCAATAGTGACAGGGAGAGAATAGAAATGCACCTTCGTGCAAACAGGGATACAACCGTGCATATTGATGATCTTGATCTGGAGCTGGACATAGACAAGGATGAAACAATCCATACCGAGAATTCCTGTAAATTCAGCAGAGAAGGGGTAAAAGATCTTGTTGAAAAGTCAGGGATGAAAATCCAAAACTGGTATTCTGATGAAATGGGCTGGTTTTCCCTGACAGAGCTGATATTGGCATAAGTTTTGTTATTTTTATTAAAATAAAGAACAACAAAAGTAAACGAGGCTAACCAATGAGCAGGACAGATGTTTATCTTGCAAAATCAACTGATCCCTACAGAGCCGCCTCTGAAGCGCTTGATTCATTAAATTTTAGTGTATCGGGAAAGAAAGTCTATATCAAGCCCAACCTGACAGGCGGCAGACCTTCACAGGACGGATTGACATCAGATATCGGACTGGTAAGGGCCGTACTTGAGCGCCTTCATGATTGTCCCAAAATAACTATCGGAGAGTCCTGCAGTGATACGGCAATCGCCTTTGAAGAACTTGGATATTTAGATCTGGTTAATGAATTCCCGAATGTCCAATTGGAGGACATTCGCACTGCTCCCATAGCTTGGAAACCGATCCCCAGGCCTTTTCATACAAATGAGATGCCTTTTAATGCATCAGTGTTTGAACATGACTATATAATTAATATCGCCAAGATGAAGACCCATTCCCTGGCCGGTGTTACACTCTGTCTAAAAAATATTTTCGGATTTGTGCCTACCCGCAAGCAGAAACTGATGTATCATCCATTTATAAGAAAGGCGGTCCTTGATATGAACCAGGTAGTTCATAGCCATTTATGCATGGTTGATGGAATATGGGGCAATGAATTTGATGAGATCCAGAGTATGCCCAGGAAGACAGGGGCTGTAATAGCAGGTGATGACCTGCTGGCCGTGGATATTATTGCGGCAGAAGTGATGGGCATAAACCTGGGCAACATAGATACATACAGGTTGGCATTTGATATGTGGCATGATCCGGAGATTAATCTTCTTGGCAGTGAGCTGAATGATGTCAAGACCAGCTACAGACAGGGAGCCCTGTTTTCAACCAGACTCCGTTATTTAAAGGAGACAACTCAAAGCCTTGTCTACAGGGCAGTTAACCGGCACTGAGTTTCCTTTTCCAAATCTCTCCCCCGACCCAGGAAATGAATAACATGATCAGAATTGCCACTCTTGCACTGTTAAGATCAACAATGGTGATTAATCTGCCGGTACTGCTTATATATTCTCCTTCCCACTGCGCTGCTGTTTCTTTAAGGCTCTCCATATCCTCCGGATGCCATTCCAGATGACTGTGAAGAAACGTATTGCTGAAATATTTTCCGGTTATCCGATTTTCTATCAATACAATATTCGCAATTTCAGATTTGTTTTGAGTATCAGCAGGATCATGAAAGTTTGATATTTTATTTACTCTTCTTTTATGGTGAAGGAGAAATTCGTATAGATAGGGATATGTATCAGCTCTGTATTTTAATAACATATCATCGATGGAAAGACCGGAAGAAATATCATTAGATATTAATATGCCATATGCACTCCCTTTAGTCGTATCGATTTTCCTTATATTATCAAGCTTAAACCTGGAGTTGAATTTACCAATCTCTGGATCGAAATGATCATATCCAAACTCTGTCATCTCTTCTTCTTCATGCAGCCATGATAGAAAGCTGATAGCAGTAGTGTAGCGTTTTACATTGACAGGTGTATTTGAAAGACAGATACCGAGAAAGATAAGGTTAATAGTAATAGTACTAACGAGAATCTGCACAGAAAAACACCTGACAGGTCCGGATATTTCAGAGGGCTTTATACCTTTCCAGACTGCAAAAAGGAATATGGCTCCTCCCATAAAATTAATACCGATATCCCGATAATCCCAGACTCTTGAAGGAGTTATCCATTGCAGGAATTCATCTGTCGAGCCTAAGAACATTACAAATAAGGCTGCGGTTATATATACGGTCCAATCTTTGATTCTATGGCTCAATGCTCTGAAAATAAAGAATGACAGCATTCCATACTCGAGAAAATGAATTGCTTCTTCAGGATGGCCTCCGAGCTGAATGGTAAAATAGATATATAATCCGGCACAGAAAATAAGGATTAAATACTGTGATGTGCTTTTAATCTTTAGTCTGAAAATAAAAAAATAAAGAAGGGTAATAAGCACTGTGGCTATCACAAAGAAGACCAGATACGTGAAAAACTCCTTGCCAACTGATGCATAAACAAGCTTTTGAAAATTTCTGGCCAAAGGAATAGTGGAGTAAATCCCCAAGGCACATATTAAAACCCATAACCATGACCTTCCGTTCCAGGTATCAGCTTTTTCTTTTCTGATTTTTACCCATCTCCTGTTTTTTTCTTGATCTTAATGAATAAAATGTTTCTCTGTTGCTACTGAATACGTTGTTCCGTCAGTTTCAACAGTAATATGACCATGAAGGTCGGTGCGCAATACTTTAGCGCCGGTAGCATTAATCCTTGACAGCGCATCCTCATGGGGTTTTTCATATTTATTGTCTTTACCGACAGATATAATGGCTGCTTCAGGAGTAACCTTTTCAAGAAAGCTTTCGGTGCTGGCATTGCTGTCGCCGTGATGCCCCACCTTTAGTATGGTACTTTTCAGTTCTGTTCCTGATGCAAGGATACGCTTCTCCCCGATGTTTCTGATATCACCGGCAAGGAGTACAGAGAACTCTCCGTATGATACCCTCATAACGATTGAATCTTCATTAATATCACCTGTGGGAGGAATGAGGGGGTTTAATACCTCGATATGTGCGTCACCAAAATCCAATGTACTACCCGACCGGAGAATATGATATCTGGTTGGCTCTCTGCGGACCAGTCGAACATAATCCCAAAAAAGGGTGCTGCTTAAATTATCGAAATTGTTGTCATAATAATTACTGACTTCAATTGCATGGAGCAGATTAAATATACCTCCTATGTGATCATCATGGGGATGGGTAAAAATTAAATGGTCAATACGGTCTATGCCAAGTGACTTGATATTATCTACCAGCAACGGGCCTGCTGCAGGGCTACCTGTATCAACCAGAATATTAATCCCATCGGGCAGCATGAGAAGCGTGCTTTCGCCCTGGCCCACATCCAGAAAAATTAAAGTAAGCATATTGTTGTTACCGTTATTTGAAAGAACATGTTGATTACGGGAGCAACCAGAGACGATGAATGAGAACGCAATTATGATGAGAAATATGTTATGAAATATTCTGCCTGTCATTTCCTGCTATTTTTTATTACATCAAAAGCTTCATTAAACCGCAGTGTCAGTTCTTTTGCCTTTTCCTGCAGTTCATGGCTGAGATGACTTACTTTATCTGGATGGGACTTTATCATCTTTTCCTTATATGCTTTACTGATTTCATCAAGGGTATATGCGCTCTTTACGCCAAGTATTTTGTAAGCCTCATCCAGTGATAGCGAGGAAGAGGAGTGAGCAG
>CALZMZ010000122.1 GCA_945788685.1 Thermodesulfovibrionia bacterium
TTATAAATCCCATAAAATGCACTGCCTGCGGAGTATGTGCCCAGACCTGTCCCACGAACGTTATAGAAATATTACCGCTTGCCAAAGAAGTGCTTGTTACATGTCATTCTAAGGACAAGGGTCCGGTTACAAAAAAGAACTGCAAGGTCGGATGTATCTCCTGCGGACTCTGTGTGAAAGTATGTCCCTATAATGCTGCCAGGGTGGAGAACTTTCTCTCCCGCATTGATCTTGATAAGTGCAAAGTATGCGGTCTCTGTGTAACGAAATGTCCAACGAATGCGATCGTTGACCATATCCCGAAGAGGCCGAAGGCCCTGGTTACCGATAAGTGCATTGGATGTCATGCCTGTGCAAAAGTCTGCCCGGTAAACGCTGCTTCCGGTGAACTGAAAAAGCTTCATGTCATTGATCAGAACAAATGTATAGGGTGCGGCATATGTGCCTCGAAATGTCCCACGGTTGCCATTACCGGGACATTTAATTATGCGGATGTAGTAGCAATATATGAGGCCAAAAAAGCGGCCAGGGCCAGGGCAAAGGCTGAAAAAGAAACTGCTGCAGCAGCTGATCAATAGACGTAAAATTTCATTTCAACAGAAATCTACACTACTCTTCCTTTATCATGAATCGTTTTCAGATGAATCACTTATTTTTTAAACTGCTGCTGATGTCAGGGATTCCTTTTGGATTTCTCATGGGTATTATGAGTTTTCACATGGGAGATAATGCAGGCGCAATACGTAACGGCATTCTTTCCGGTCTGATATTCGGGACATTAGTTTCGTACATCCTCATATCTCTGCACAAGTCATTAAGCAGGAAAGTAGTTTCAGATGCTTCAATGCCTGATTTTAATAATCACCAGGTCCGGAGAATTGTAATGGCCATACCATTTGAACAGGCATTCAGCCGATGCATTGAATCATTAAAGACAGTTAACAGGTGTCGCATCATATTGCAAGACCCTGATAACGGTGAAATCAGGGCAAGGGCCGGACTTAACTGGAAGACATGGGGCGATGATATTAATTTTAAGCTGACACAGGAGACCGATTCAACCGTAGTTGAACTATCCAGCAGGTCCTCTGCCAGAAGTACCCTGGTAGACTTTGGAAAGAACCTGGATAATGTTGAAAGGATCAGAAGGTTTTTGCATGATCACTAGTCAGGTCATTTTTCATTTGGAATTTATTTGATATGTGAGCTTTGACATTTGTCATTCTTAACCTGAATTTCCAGAGGGACTCACATTGAAAATCTATAGGTAATTCCCCTATAAGAAAAACAGGGCAAATCCTATTTGGAACTTATTTAAGCTATCCGATAAGATAGGTGCCCAATAATTATTATCACTTTCAGTAAATGGCAGCCATGCCCTCCATGGCTGCCATCCTTCCTTTCAGTACATGTAACCCGCATATTGCATGAAGGATAGTACTTCATTGCCTGTTCATAAGATCTGTCACAGGACAACGACAAATACACCACTCCGAATTCTCCCACCATGATGTGCTGGCCCCATTATATACATGCGAAGCACGAAGATAAGAAATCTGCAATATAAAATCTTTTGGTATAATGAACTAAGATATAAGGGCAAGCAGTATTTCTAATAAGAATCTCAAGAACAGATGAATTGATTTGTCCATTACTTTCAATAAATAAAATAAAAGCAGTTCAAACGAACATGACTGAATACAAGATGAGAAAATCCGAATATGAGTACCAAACGATTTTTGAGACAACAGGAACTGCGACGGTCATCATTGAAGAAGACATGACACTGTCACGAGCCAATACTGAATTTGAAAGACTCAGCGGACATCCTAAAAAGGATATTGAGGGTAAAATAAAATTAACAGATTTTTTCGATGAAGAGTCGATGAAAAGGATGAAGGAATATCACAGGCTTCGAAGATTGGATCCGGACGCTGCGCCAAGGAATTATGAATGTAAACTCATAGATAAAAAGGGTGATGGTAAAGTCCTCCTCGCTACCGTCTCGATAATACCGGGGACAAAACAGAGCGTAGCTTCTTTTCTGGATATTACCGAACGCAAAGAGGCAGAAAAAACAAGAATTGGACTCCTGAAGGAAATTGAAACCATCTTTGAAAATCTTCCTCTTGGTATTGCTTATCTAGACAGTGAATTTAAATTTATCAGTACGAATAAGCGTTTCAATGAATTCACCCAATACCGGGAAGAAGATCTCATGGGTAAAACCTGTTATGAGACTATTGGTGAATACGCCGGGGACCCTCTCAAAAAAGGCCTTGAAAAAATCTGTTCTTTTTGTAAAAAAGATGAATGTTTCAGGAATGTGAAACCTACAACCATAGAACGACCGCTGGGGGAAAACTTTATCAGGGTAACAACCGTGCCTGAACTGGATGAAGACGGGAATATCTATCGTTTTATTGAAATAATTGAAGACATCACAGAGCGTAAGCAGGCGGAAGAAAAAGCGAAGCTGCAGCGGAAACAGTTGTTAATGGCCGATAAAATGAAATCTTTGGGTGTCCTGGTGTCCGGCGTTGCCCATGAGATTAACAATCCGAATAATTATATACTCCTTAACTCTAAAATAATATCAAGGGCATGGAATGACATCATGCCCATCATAAACAGATACCATGAAGAGTATGGTGACTTTGACCTGGCAGGACTGCCATATAGCAAAGCACATAAAAAGTTGGAACAGTTGATCTCAGGAATCACAGAGGGATCAATACGCATCGAGAAAATAGTCAGGAGTCTGAAGGACTTTGCCCGTCACGACAGGGGTATGATAAATCAGCCGATATGTGTCAACTCTGTTCTGGAATCGACACTGTTAATCATGGATAATCTCATTAAGAAATCCACAAAGCGTTTTTCCGTAACATACGGGAAGGACCTGCCTCCTGTAAAAGGTAATTATCAGCAGCTTGAACAGGTCCTTATAAATCTGGTTACCAATGCATGTCAGGCGCTCACAGAAAAAGGGCAGAGGATCGATATTTCAACGTCATTCAACGAAACATCAGATAAAGTTGAAATTAAGATCAGGGATGAAGGGGTCGGGATATCCGGAGAGGATCTGAAACATATAATGGACCCGTTTTTTACTACAAAACGGGACATGGATGGCACCGGGCTGGGGCTGTCAATATCCTATAACATTGTAAAGGACCACGGAGGTGATATAAAATTTACCTCAAGTCCTGAAAAAGGGACAACTGCCTTCATCATACTCCCGGTCGATCCAGCTATCATTTCTGATATGGGTACAGTGACATGAAACACGGCATTTTCCCCTCTTTTCCGGTTTTACTTGTAGATGATGAGATGCGGTTTCTGGAGAGTGTTAATTTTACTCTCAGTGCTGCAGGGGTCAATAATGTCATTGAATGTCAGGACAGCAGAGATGTAATGAAGGTCCTTTCCGGACAGCGTGTGAGTGTGATTGTCCTTGATCTTTTCATGCCCTTTGTATCGGGCCTGGAGCTTCTTCCCGAAATTACCCGGGATTATCCGGAAATCCCTGTCATTATGATAACCGCGGTGAACGAACTCGATACTGCTGTTGCATGCATGAAATCTGGTGCGCATGATTATTTAGTCAAACCGGTGGATGATGAGCGTCTTATAACAGCCGTGAAAAGGGCCATTCAGTTTGCAGAGATGCGGGAAGAAAATACGTTGCTCAAGCATTATCTATTGTCCGATGAACTCGAACATCCCGGGTCCTTTGCTGAAATCATCACGCAAAACAATACCATGCGGTCCATTTTCCAGTATATCGAAGCTGTTGGCGGTACATCCCTGCCTATACTTGTTACCGGCGAAACAGGAGTCGGTAAGGAACTCGTAGCACGGGCAATACATAAGACCAGTGGACGAAAGGGTGAATTCACCGCAGTTAATGTTGCAGGCGTAGATGACAAACTGTTTTCTGACATGCTCTTCGGTCATAAAAAAGGCGCATTCACAGGAGCTGATCAGGAGCGCAAAGGGATGATTGAACGCTCTAGCGGGGGCACGCTTTTTCTGGATGAGATAGGAGACCTTGCCATAGAATCACAGGTCAAGCTGCTCCGCCTTCTCCAGGAGGGGCAATACTATCCTGTTGGTTCAGATGTACCAAAAATATCCGATGCCAGGGTTGTTGCTGCAACCAACAGGGATATTGAGTCCATTCAGGAAAGCGGACAATTCCGTAAAGATCTCTATTATCGACTTGAGGCGCATCATATCCACATTCCTCCTCTTCGTGAGCGTCCTGATGACATCCCGTTTTTGGTGGACAATTTCCTGAAAGCAGCTGCAGAAAGCTTTAAGAAAAAGGCGCCAACTCCGCCGAAGGAACTCTTTACCCTTTTCAGCACCTATCAATTCCCGGGCAATGTAAGGGAACTTCAGGGATTAATTAATGATGCGGTCAGCACTCACAAATCAGGCATACTCTCAATGGACTCCTTCAGGGCCAAAATTTCACGGAAACACAGAGTCCCAAAGACAGGTGCACAAGGTGAAGTTGATCATTTCAGCGGTATATCATTCTCTGAACAGCTGCCCACTTTGAAAGAGGCAGAGCAAAAGTTAATTCAAGAAGCAATGAAGCGGGCTAATGGAAACCAGTCAATTGCAGCAGAGATTCTCGGGATGTCTCGCCGGGCATTGAATAACCGTTTAATGAGAAATCAAAAGAAATAGCGCAGGTATTTGACATCATGAAGGGGGATTTATTTTTACTGGTCCTGATTATTTCTGCAGTATCACCATGGACATGTGCAAAACTAAGAGGGTTCATTTGATGTATCTACAAAAAGTTGATAATTAGAAACGATTTTCACCAGATCCAAAATTGCATGATTTTTCCCTGTCATGATCTTGAGAAAGAAGTTGGAGGAGTAAATATAGACTAGTCTATGGGGTCAAACCTTCAATTTACATTTTACTGAATTCCTTAAATGTATAATGAAGGTTCAACCCCATACACTTGCGCACACAGGTCATATCTCCTCGTTATCAAGATATCCCTTTTTGTTACATACTGTACAGGAGTTATGACACTCCCCATGTACTTCTTCGCTTTGAACTTCTTTTCCTTCTTCCATTTAATATCCATCTTTATTTCTCTATATCAATATATGCTTTAAATGAATCAACCATTTCAATATGGACTTTCAGTGCCG